>NZ_JAUVEY010000010.1:0-27730 GCF_030594565.1 Methanococcoides sp. | reverse complement strand
TTTGAGAGCCCCACGGTACCTTTGCTATCAAAAGTGGTGGAGCCTACTTTGATATCAAAAGTACTTTTTTGCCAGGAGGAGTCATCACTCGCACGATACAGTATGTCAAAACTGCCTGTACCTGCCTTTGCACCATCATCCACATAAAGGCGATACTCATGGATAGCAGCCCTGTCAGGAGGTAATATGCCGAAATTCTCCATGGCATTGTTTTCTGAATCCAGTGATAAAGGATAATCAGGCTCGATCTTAATTGTGACATCTTCAGCAGTCCCGGATGCAAAATTCTCAACTTTTATCCATACATCTACATAAGCACCTATTTCTGCAGGATATGGATCATACCTCAAGAGGTCCGCCCTTAATGTACTGCTGGAAGATTCTGCACCAGCAAGCATGGGAGCTACAGCAACAAAAAATACCATGAACAGTATCAGAATTCCGATCGGTCTTTTATAGTTTTTCACAATATACTCCACCCTTCTATCAATTAATGACATCAGTACGGTCTTCGACAGATCCATCTTTCAGGTTTATCACCCGGTCAGCATATATTTTTGCAAGATTTGGATCATGCGTGATCATTATAACAGTACGTCCCTTTTTGTTGAGATCAGTGAACAGGTCCATTATCTCCTTACCGGTTTTGGAATCAAGGTTTCCGGTAGGCTCATCGGCCAGGATAAGGGAAGGGTCATTGATCAGAGAACGTGCAACAGCCACCCTCTGGGATTGCCCGCCTGAAAGTTCAGTTGGACGGTAATTCATTCGATCTTCCAACCCCACCAATTCCAGAAGCTCCTTTGCATGTTTTCTATTATCAACACCTGGCCTGCTATTGGCATAGGTAGGAAGTTCTACATTCTCAAGAGCTGTCAGCCTCGGAACAAGATTGAAGCTCTGGAACACAAAACCAATTTCCAGCCCCCGAAGTCTTGCCAGTTCATCATCAGAAATAGTGCTCACATCTTTGCCCATTAGAATGACACTACCACATGTAGGCCGGTCCAGACAGCCTATAAGGTTCATAAGTGTACTTTTACCTGAACCCGAAGGACCCATTATAGCTACAAATTCTCCTTTTTTAACAAGCAGGTTCACATTTTTAAGAACTGGAACCATCATATCACCTACCTGATAAGAACGACAAACATCATTCGCCCTTACAACAGCAGGATCATCATTTTCCGGATTCTCTATAGTTTTCAAATAGTCACCTCTAAAGGACCATAAATAGCTCAATGTTTTCTATGATTAATATAACATTAGTGAAATATAAACGAGGGTTGTCCACAAAAATAACTTAATAGAAATATTGAGTCTCTGCTTATTTAAGAGTTAGCATATATCGTAAACATTGACCCCCTGAGTAGTCATTTTAATGACATATACAAAGCCGAACCTTTATTAACCCAAAAGACCAACATTTAACAGCAAATTCCGTCAACAGTAATGGAGATCAACTATGGGGATAATCGACAAGAATCAAAACATCATAAGCGAAATAATTGGATTCGTATTCTTACTTTCTGCTTTGAACAATCTATTTGGAATTGGCATACCCTACATTTCGAACAGCAACATAACATATTTCCAGTCGTTCATCCTGATGATACTTGGCATCTACCTTATGGGATACAAAAGGATCCCAAGGGAGCTTGCACCCAGATTAAGAAAACAGTGAACGGTTTTTGTTGAATTTTGGTCCAACGTAGCAATATTAAAAATAAATAAGAAACGGCAGGGAACTTATTTCCTGCCAATGAAAAAATAAGCTACTGCACCAAAGATTCCGAAGAAAAGTGCAAGCATCACCCCCACCAAATAAATTGATACTTTAGCAAAAAGGTCACGTGTTGCTAAAAATTAGTGCCATATTCTTTCTTTAAGGACCCTTACCTTTCTGCAAATTTCACAAGAAGCAATTTTAGAAAACGAATATTAACTATCATATACAAATTATCAATACAGAATGGAGGGATGAACTTGCCAAATAATAAATTAGAACGTATTCATTCGGATAGTGCATCAACTTGCAAACTATGCCAGATGGAAATGGATAGTATCCATGAACGTTTAGATATGAAAATGGAAGAGATAGACATTCTGGACACACCCAGACGCTCATTCTCAGTTCATTTCCCGGTACGTATGGATTCCGGAAAAACAAAGATGTTCATCGGTCACCGAGTTCAGTACAACGATGCCCGGGGTCCCACCAAAGGAGGGATACGATATCATCCTGAACTTACCGTCGAATATCTTCAGAACCTTGCATTCCTCATGGCGATCAAATGTGCTTTAGTGGAGATCCCTTTCGGAGGTGCAAAAGGAGGGATAGTCGTGAACACAAAGGAGCTTAGCAGGGGAGAGCTCGAACGGGTCACACGCGCCTATATCCGTGAAATGTCCGACTATATTGGTCCATTTAAGGACATACCCGCACCAGACGTCTATACCGATGAACAGGTAATGGTGTGGATAATGGACGAATTCGAAAGGATAAAGGGAGAACATGTCCCATCCATCGTAACAGGAAAACCATTAGCCCTCGGCGGCAGCAAAGTGAGGAAGTATTCAACAGCCCTTGGGGGCGTCTATATCCTCGAAGCAGCCCTTAACGAACTGGGCATTACAGGATCGGACATCAAGATCGCAGTACAGGGATTTGGAAATGTAGGCAAGAACGCAGCCCGCATTCTTCATGAAAAAGGATACAAAGTATGTGCGGTCAGTGATTCAACTAGCGGGATATTAAATGAAAAAGGACTTGACATCCCAGCTGTTATCGAACACAAATCCAGAACAGGTCATTTGATGGATTTTCCTGATGCAAAAGAGATAACCAATAAGGAATTGATCACCTCGGATTGTACAGTGCTTATCCCAGCAGCGCTTTCAGATCAGATCGATCTTGAAAATGCAAATAATGTAAAAGCACAAATAATCCTTGAACTTGCAAATGCACCTACATCTAGCGAAGCAAGTCAGATCCTGCTTGGACGCTCTGTACTGGTGATACCGGATATACTGGCAAATGCCGGCGGCGTTGTTGTTAGTTATTTTGAATGGATACAGAACCTCAATCAGGATTACTGGGAAGAAGAGAAGATCCTCGAAAAGCTAAGAAAAAAGATGATGACAGCTTTTGAAACAGTATATCCAATTTATTGTGAAGAAAAATGCAGTATGAGAAGAGCAGCCCTCCAGCTTTCTATTGAAAGAATACTGGAAGCCGAAAGATTGCGTGGAAATCTTTGAATGTGCCTTAAAATACTTGCACAAGTATTAAATAAATTTAGTTATGATAAGAGGTATAATTAAATAAAATATATATTTACGTGTGCAAAATATACCCCGATCAAATTTATGACATGGAGTTAATTTGAATTATCTTGATAATATTTCGATCAGAAAAAGACTAACCATTTACATCGTTATTGGAACATTTCTTGTGCTCATAGCATCAAGTTTTCTGATCATATCAACTTCAACGACCCAGCACGAAGAACTTGCCTATCAACAAGCTAAAGAGACTGCCGGAAAATATGCAAATCAGTTCAACGGTGATATGGTGAGAAGCCATACCATCGGAAGAACGATCGCGTACTCAATGACAAACGATGCAACGCGAGACAGAGATGAAGCAAATCAGGTCCTTCGGGAAATACTCATCCAAAACCCTGAACTCATTGGAGTGTATGTCGCATTTGAACCCGATGCATTCGATGGAAAAGACAAGCAATATATCAACGCAGTAGGTCATGATACCACAGGCAGGTTCATCCCATACTGGAACAAATTGACCGGTACCATAGAATTAGAGCCTTTAAAGAACTACGAAGATCTGGCTTATTACTCATCACCTAAATTATTAAAGACCGATATCATCACTGAACCTTACTGGTACAATGATAAAATTGTCATCAGCTATTCAACGCCCATATTCTCTGATGGTGAGTTCATAGGGGTCGGCGGTGTCGACGTATCACTGAACGATCTTGACAGTATGATCAACAACATCACGATATTTGAGTCGGGTTATGCATTCCTTAGCAGCAACAAAGGGATGATCTTGTCATGCCCTACCAATAAAGACTGGATAGGTAACAAATCCCTATGCGAATTCAATAACCATATCCATGAAATGTCACAAGATATCGAAGAAGGGAAAAGTGGGCAGATCGAAACAATTGATCCCACCACAGGAAAAGAGGTCATCGCATTTTATGAACCATTAAAAGAAGGAAACTATTCGTTCGTGCTTGTAGTCCCAAAAAAAGAAATGCTTGCAGGAGTAGTTTCTTTAAGGAATGAACTGGCATCCTTCTCAGCGATCGCAATAATCTTTATGGGAGTCGTTGCGTCCTTAACAGCAAATACAATAAGCAAAAGAATCGAAGACATTGTAGACGACTTCAAGCAAATTGCAGATTCTGCTTTGAACGGGGACCTCAAGGCCCGGGCAAATACAAATATAGGTGCAGATCTCGAAAAGATCCCCATTGGCCTGAACGAGCTTCTTAGTACCCTCCAGAGTTCACAAGAACTTAATGAAGAGATGAACAATATCATTGACCATAGCCCGGCAACCGTGTTCAAGTGGAAAAATGCAAAGGGTTGGCCTGTAGAGCTCGTTTCTGAAAATGTCACTCAATTTGGCTACAGTGCCAATGATTTTATCTCAAATACGATCAACTATGCAGACATAATCCATCCTGATGATATAAGTCGTGTAGAAGACAGACTCGAAGAAAGTCTGAAAAGGAATGTTCCAAATTTCATCAGCCAATACAGGATAATATCGGGATCAGGGTATCTTCACTGGGTGGAAGAACAGACCCTGTCCCATAGTGATCAAAACGGCGAGATCAAGCACCTCCATGGAATAATTGTTGACATCACTGAAAGAAAAAAAGCAGAGGATATAGTAATTCAAGCTAAACTGGCTGCTGAGGCCGCGAACCAGACAAAGAGCGAATTCCTCGCAAACATGAGCCATGAACTAAGAACACCTTTGAACTCTATAATCGGTTTTTCAGGACTCCTTATGGAAAGGACCATTGGGGACATCAATGACAAACAGGAGAAGTATGCCAATAACATCCTGACCGGAGGCAAACACCTGTTAAGTCTCATCAATGATATTCTCGACCTCTCAAAAGTAGAGTCTGGAAAGATGGAACTTTACTATGAAACGTTCCCCATAAGTGATATCATCACAAATGTTGTGACACTATTGAACCCACTTGCAGTAGAAAAGAGCATTGAAATAGCTACAGATCTCGATGAAAGACTCTCATTGATAACTGCTGACAAACAGAAAATTAAACAGATACTTTACAACCTATTAAGTAACGCTATTAAATTCACTGATGAGAAAGGTGCAATCTCCATAAAAGCTCTCTATGATGACGAACTTGTACAGATACGCATAAAAGATAGCGGAATAGGAATAGACAAGAAATACATCGAAAAGCTCTTCCAGCCATTCCAACAAATAGACTCCGCTGCTTCAAGGAACTATCAGGGCACCGGTCTCGGACTTGCCCTTGTCAAGAGCTTTGTTGAAATGCACGGAGGGAATATATGGGTGGATAGTGAAAAGGGTAAGGGAAGTATATTCACGTTCACTATTCCGGTAGAAGGGATAGTAAGACAGGATAATGGACAGTAATGAATAATTTATATCACATCCATTACAAATAAATATATACATGCCTGGAATCAGCCGTCTTGTTGACCATCAACTGTACATTCTTTCATTGTCCAAAATATTCAAGGACCTTGCAACCGGAATGATGGTATTCATAATTCCATTGTATGTTGCGAACATAGATTCCCTCATCCTTCAGGACATGCCTATAGTACTCAAAGCAGGTCTTGCAACAACTGTTTTCGGGCTGGCTAATTCCATTTCCCAACCATACATGGGAAGATTGAGCGAACAACTCAATAAAAGGAAAGGTTTTCTGCTCCTCGGATATGCTGTTTTTTCAATTATATGCTATCTTTATTCCGTATCAGACTCTTTTGAATCTATACTTGTCTTAAGGACGGTTCAGGGAATTGCAATAGGTGCAACAATTCCTGCCATCGTTGCAATGATCACTCATCTTTCAACATCCACAGTAAGAGGTCAGGCCATCGGCATATATTCCACCCTGCGCGGAGCTTCCTTTGGAATTGGTACGCTTGTAGGCGGTGCGGTGGTGACATACTATGGATTTGTTGCAGGGTTCTATGTAAGTGCAGCCCTTGTGATGATAAGTGCATTCATGATCGCTGTCTTCGTGAAAGAAACAAGATCACATGAAGTAGCCACTGTTGAAGTGTCACATGTTGATGATCCGTTCATCATCAGAGTGCTTGCTGTTGCAATGTTCATGATGCTTGTGGGAATAATGCTGATCCTCTCACTCCTTCCTGCATACCAGACAAGACTGGGTGCAAGCGAACTCCTGCTTGGTGTTGCCCTGTCTGCATACGTGATCTCGAGAATAATATTTCAAGTGCCTATCGGGATGTTCTCAGACCGCTTTGGAAGAAAACTACCGATCCTTTGCGGAATATTCTTCAATGCTCTGATAGTTTTTGCCCTTGGTTATGCACCAGACATTAATTCACTCATATTCTTAAGGCTACTTCAGGGAATAGCCATGGCAGCAGTTGAAACCCCGCTACTTGCCCTTGCGGTCGATATTGTAGGAGAGTACAACATCAGCAGCCGGATAAGCACCATCACAAGTGCACAGGCAGCAGGAGTTGCAGTAGGTCCCCTCATCGGCGGAATTTTCGGAGGATATGTCAGCTTTGAAACGCCATTCCAGATCAGCAGTTTGATGATAGTGCTCTCAGGAATAATGGTCTGGATGGTTTTGAGGAAAAAGAAGGAAACGAGATCATAAAAGCTCGATATCCGTATTCAAATGAGCTTCAAGCGACCTCAAAACAAGAGGATTTATGGCCACACCTTCCAAACCGATCTCATCCATTACCTTTTCCCATGAAACTGAAGAGAATTCAACAACAGCTTCATGGATACGATGGATATGTTCGATGCAGCCATCGATATAACTGTAGGCATCCTCACCCTTCACAGGATCGTCCCATGATGATAGAAGGGTCTCGATGTTGTCGACATCCTTTATCCTTCTGAGAGATGAAAGAACTTGTTCAACATCCTCATATATCGGAATATCGCCAACAAGAGGAAGAGCATCTCCCGTGAACAATACGTTGTCAGGGAGTAGCATCAAAGAGATGGAACCTCTAGAGTGTCCCGGAGTGTGCATGACCTTCAGGGAGAGAACATCATCAAGCTCGATGAGATCACCATCTTCGAGAATGTCATCGACCTTGACCGAACCACCGGTAATATTCTCAAAACCCGGAACTGGACGTAGCTTTGCCTGAATGTCCGGATGCTCGATCCACTCAACGGCCTCCCTGTGAGCTGCTACTTTGCAACCTGTAAGCTCTTTTATTGCAGGAGTGGAACCTGTGTGGTCCGCATGGGAATGCGTCTGGACGATAAGTGAGATCTCATTTGGATCCCTTCCTGTCGCCTTAATATGATCGAAGATGATCTTCTCCGACCCAGCGACCCCGCAATCTACAAGGCAAACATCACGACTATAGATAAGATATGAATGAACATAACGTTCGATCCGCTCACCAGAATTACCCATCAGGGTAAAAGGTATCTTTATTGCATGAACATGCCTTGTGAGCTGCATGGATATCTTATTTCTTTGCTACAACGGTTATCCAATTGTCCTCAGGGACCTCATCGATCTCAATAGCTAAAAACCCTGCACTAGTGAGTGCTTTCCTGTATTCTTCAGCAGAGTAGATGTTCATTCCCTTTGCAGTATTATAAGGAGAATTACGCTCAGTAAAAAGTTCATGGTCGTACATTTCATTGACGATCAGAAGCGTACCGCCTTTTTTGAGAACGCGCTTGATCTCCCTTAGACCTTCCTCAAGGTCCGGCCAGAAATAACAGGTCTCAAATGCGGTCACAAGATCGAATTTATCATACGGGAACGGTAGTTCTGAGACCGAGGACTCCATGATGGTCACACGTCCAAGGTCTACTTCCTTGCTGTTGTATTCAGTAGCAAGATCCACCATATCCTGTGAGTGATCGATACCATATATCTTGCCCTTTTCTGCAAGTTCTGCAAGGATGCTGACAGTACGACCGCCGCCACATCCAACATCAAGTATGCTGGAGTCAGGTTCAACACTAACATGGTTAAGTCCCCATCCCCACAGCTTAAAATGATGCTCGTTCATTTTCAGACCTATCTCCTTGCCTTCTTCCCCTGTTGGTCTGGAATGCATCCTGACCGTTTCCTTAATATTCATTTTTAACACTCCTAAAGTCATTATTAACCGGAATTATATTTGAAAACACATCAATTATTAAATGGAATTGTATTCGTCAGTGCATAAAGGAACCTTTCCCATATAGAATAATTCCCTTCCCTCATAGCTGAACACTAAAGGACATACTTGCACCCCGGCATTGACAGCATCCTTGAAAGTCTCTGCAAAATCAGGATCAATACTCGCGTTCGCTTTAAAACAGGAAGCATTTTTTCGGAGAACGATAAACATTATAAGTGCCTCAGATCCACTTTCCAATGCTTTTTTCAACTCCCCAACATGCCTTTTCCCCCTTGTAGTTGGAGCATCAGGAAAAGTGGCAGTACTACCATCGATAAGTGTGCACCCTTTTACTTCGACCCATAATTCAGTATCACTTTTCTTCAGCAAAAAATCCAGACGGCTATCCCCGAATTTCTGTTCGGGTATGACCTCAAGCACATTTTCAAAACAGGAGCATACCTTATTTGCTATTGCCCATTCAGCTATTTTGCGATGGAATGCCGAATTTATCAATATCCAACCGTCATCAGCCTTTGCAGCAATCACATCCCATCCTGTTTTACGCTTGGGATTGGTAGCTTTTCTTAAAAGCAGCCTGTTCCCGGGAAAAAGGAGGTCTTCAAGCCTGCCGGGATCATGAATGTGAACTTTCTCCTGAATGAACCCAGAAGAAGAAGTGAAATTGGATGATGGAAAAGTGGATGGGTCCAGCTCTACAATGCCAAGAAACCTGTTAGGTCTTGACAGAAGTGTAGCTTCAACATCCCAGGGGACCTCCATGACCAGATCGTTGCGAACCATCAAAATACTCCTTAGATGATAAGAGTAAGGTTATCGATCATCAGCCACGGCACCACCAACAACACCGCCAATGATACCGAAGATCGCAGTATAAATCATAATAGCAATTGTAATAACGATACCTGAACCTGCCAAAATTGCACCGATCACTGGTATTTCGGACATTAGTGCAACAAAAACTCCTGAGATAAGGAATCCAGGTACAGCAAACAACAATGTCATCAGCAGACCAACCTTGACGCCGCCAATACCACCTTCTTTTGCCACATATCCACCGATAGCACACCCAAAGAACGGTGAGAGTGCGTTTAAGACCGGTACCATGTAAAGAACTAACGTACAGATCGATCCTATGATAGCTCCTTTAATAATGTTCATCTAGACACCTTGTCCTGTTATTTAGTATAAATGGAAATGTAGCTATCTATATTGACATCATATTTACATTGTAGCCTATTCTAAAAAAAGGGAAATACAACTAGACCGAACTGTAGACATGCCCGTTTTGTACAATTTGAAATATTCATAGCGTTAACATATATATACAATGAGTTCATAGCTCGAGAGTACTAAGAAGTATTATACTTATAGCCAAACCCTATTTGGATACACTTTTTAGGAAAAAACGAATGTACTACCACCACCACTTTGAACCCGGCACTGGGCTCTGCTCAGTGTCGGGATCCCCCCTCATTTTTGGATCTGATTGCATTGGTTTGAACATAACACCCCATTTTAAGTGTAGGAATACATTTCATAAAAATATTCACACACAGTGATCAGCGTTGAAATACACTTCATAAGGCATTGTTATGTGAAATAATATAGATCATGCCTGAGTTTGCTATTGTATATACAATCGATACATATACGCAAACTGAATTCACATTGTGCCAATTCCAAAGGAACTAAGCCGACATGGAAGCTGCCCAAAGAATATAAGCTTAAAAAACTAATCTATGATCCATGAAGAAGCAGATAGATAAAGATTATCACCTTCACATTTTCCATGCTAAACAGTGTGACCCGAAAAAATGTACCGGGAAAAAAATGGCGCGTTTTGACCTTGCCCGTATCTTTGATAAAGTACAGAAGATTCCCCGTGGCTCCATATTACTGGATCCCATGGCAAAGCAGGCATTGTCCCCTGCGGACAAGAACGAACAGAACATCACCGTCCTTGATTGCTCCTGGGAGACAGTAGAAGAAGTATTCCCGCACCTTATGAGATTACATCTACAACATCGTGCTCTTCCCTACCTTGTAGCTACCAATCCAGTCAATTTCGGAAGACCTTTCAAGCTCACATCAGTGGAAGCTTTCGCAGCAGCACTTTATATTCTGGGCAACAAGAAACAGGCTGAAAATATACTGTCAAAGTTCAACTGGGGACATGTGTTCCTTGATATGAACAAAGAGCCACTCGAAGATTATTCAAAAGCCAAGGACAGTAATGAGATCATAAAGATACAAAGCGAATACATGTGAAAAAGCAGTAAATAATTGCAGTCAAAATAGCAATTACCCCTTTTTTTGCCGAGGTAATAATCCTTTAATAGTATGATGAAGATATTTTCTATGGGATTATAGTGGGGCGTAGTATCGTTTTATGACTTACAGGGATCATGGGAGAATATTATGGCTGAAATTGAGATCGACACCCGGGGGGAAACCTGCCCCGTACCTCTTGTAGAATGCCGAAAGGCATTGAGAAAAGCAGAATCAGGTGATGAAGTAACTATTCTTGGAACACATCCGGCTTCAAAGAAGGAAATTCCGATGGCTTGTAAGGCACTTGGGCTGGAGATCATCGATATAAAAGAAGACGATAAAGAGTGGAAGATAAAGATACGAAAATGAAGGGGGAGTATACTCGACCGATAAAGCTGTCATAATAGTCCATAGTGGGGATATGGATAAACTTTACAGTGCCCTTATTGTGGGAAATGGAGCACTGGCGATGGGAATGGATGTTTCCATGTATTTTACTTTCTGGGGACTTCAAAGATTGAAAAAGGGCGGGCTTGAAAAAGGTCCATTGTCCAAGATGCATATGCTGGGACTTGGAAAATGGATGATCAAGAAACGGATGAAACAAGCTAACGTTGCTTCCCTTGAAAGGCTAATGAACGACTACAAAGAACTTGGGGGAAAGATCCTGGCCTGTGAGATGACAATGGAGATCATGGGAGTAAAGGCGGATGAGCTTCGCAGCGAATGGATAGATGAATATGGCGCAGTTGGCACTTATATAAACGAAGCAAGAGATGCACAGATAACACTTTTTATTTAAATCAATTTCAGGAGTGGGGGAATCAAATGACAGAATATCGATGTAACGTATGTAATGTTTTTGAATACGATGATGCTGAAGGAAATGCTGAACTGGGAATTGCCCCGGGGACAAAGCCAGAGGACTTTCCTGATGACTGGAAATGTCCTATATGTGGTGCAGACAAGAGCCACCAAATGCCGGTCTGATATTATTAAGATAATTGAAAGAAGGTGCCGTAAAAATGACGGAATACCGCTGCAATGTCTGTAATGTCTTTGAGTACGATGATACAAGAGGAGACTCGAACACAGAAGTGAAACCGGGAACCAAACCAGAAGATTTTCCTGATGACTGGAGATGTCCGATTTGTGGTGCTGATAAGAACCACCAAATGCCAACCGAAAAGAAAGAAGTTGAACATGTGACATCCAAAGAGATAGTCACATGTCCTAAATGTGGCACCAAGACCAAAGTAACTGTTTCTGCCCTTGAGGATGTGGATGTTAAAAGCTATCTTGGAGAATGGAAGCGAACAAAGGATGAGTTCGAGACATTCATGGAGGACATCCACAAGATATCGATCACCGGCGAATCGATCATTGAACCCATGAGGACAAAGCAGGATGTGATCTCCTGGAATGATATACTCATAAAAGGTGCACAACTTGCCAAAATGCCTCTGAACGAAGATGTGCCAGTGAACACCACTACTACTATCGGACCAAATGCAAAATATCCTCTTGTCATTGAAACACCTGTGTTCATCACACACATGTCCTTCGGTGCCCTCTCAAAGGAAGTGAAACAGGCACTTTCAAAGGGAAGCGCGGCTGTAAAGACAGCAATGTGCTCAGGGGAAGGCGGGATACTCAAAGAGAGTATGAATACTGCATACAAGTATATTTTCGAGTATGTTCCAAACAGATACAGTGTGACGGAAGAGAACCTTAAGAAAGTAGATGCCATTGAAATAAAGATAGGACAATCTGCCAAACCCGGAATGGGAGGACATCTGCCCGCTGAAAAAGTAACTTTCGAGCTGGCAGATATCAGAGGCTTTCCCGAAGGTACTGACATTGTAAGCCCCGCTAACTTTGACGACATCAGGAACAAGGATGATCTAAAGAAGAAAGTGGAATGGCTCAGGGAAACTTCCGGCGGTAAACCGATAGGAATAAAGATCGCAGCCGGGAACATTGAAGCTGATCTTGAAGTTGCTACTTATGCAAAACCCGATTTCATCACCATTGATGGCAGGCCGGGAGCTACTGCAGCGGCATTGAAGTTTGTCAAGAACTCCACATCCATTCCCACTATTTTCGCACTCTGGCGTGCAAGAAGATATCTGGATGAGAAAGGCATAGAGGATATCTCATTGATCATAACCGGCGGTTTGAGGACCTCACCCGATTATGCAAAGGCCCTTGCATTGGGAGCAGATGCTATAGCAATTGGCACAGCCGCACTTATGGCATGTGCATGCCAGCAATATCGGTTGTGTGATACGGGAAAATGTCCGGTGGGAGTAACAACGCAGGACCCGGAACTTCGTTCAAGGCTGAAGATCGATATTTCTGCAAAAAAACTGGAAAATTTCCTGAAGGTCTCTACAAAGGAACTTGAAGCATTCGCAAGACTGACAGGAAATGATGATGTTCATAAACTTAGTATAAACGACCTTTGTACGACAAATTCGGAGATATCGGATCATACCGAAATAGAACACGTCTAAAGAGGAGTTTTAAGACCGTTGTGGGAGGGGGTCATATCCGATTAGAAAAAGACACTTTTGGGGAAATTGAGGTCCCTGAGGACGCATATTATGAACCTCAGACAGTACGGGCAATTAACAATTTCAAAGTAAGCAGACAGAGGCTTCCGCCTTCTTTTATCAGGGCACAGGCAGCTATCAAACTAGCTTCAGCAAGTGCCAATCTTGAAGCCGGTAAACTTGAACCGGAGATAGCTAAAGCAATAATTTCAGCAGCTTCCGAAGTAAGGGAAGGGAAATTCGATGACCACTTCGTTGTCGATGTTTTCCAGTCAGGAGCCGGAACCTCACAGAACATGAACGCGAACGAGGTCATTACAAATCGGGCCCTTGAAATAAGGGGATATGAGAAGGGACGATATGACATCATTCACCCTAATGACCATGTGAACATGTCACAGTCATCCAATGATACCACACATACTGCAATACATATCGCAACCGTTGAGACGATGAACGCAGAACTCATGCCTGCACTTGTTGATATGCTGATGATCTTTTCGGAAAAATCTGCTGAGTTCATGGATATTGTCAAACCCGGCAGGACACACCTTCAGGATGCAGTACCTGTTACACTGGGACAGGAATTCTCAGGCTATGCACGTATGCTGGAACTTGGGATAAAACGCCTGGAAAGATCTGTCGTAGGCATTTAGGAATTGAACATGGGGGGCACGGCTGTCGGTACCGGAATGAATATACCTGAGAATTTCAGCAATATCGCTATTCGAGAGGTCAGAGCGATCACAGGACAGGATTTTGTCATTGCAGGAAATCCTTTTGAAGCAACCCAAGCAGCAGAAGCTATTCTGGGAGCATCAGCTTCCCTGCGCAGCATTGCGGTCAGCCTGATAAAGATAACAAACGACCTCCGGCTTCTTTCAAGCGGACCCAGAACAGGGATCGGAGAGATAAATTTACCTGCAGTACAACCCGGCTCCTCCATCATGCCCGGAAAGGTCAACCCGGTAATGGCGGAGATGTTGAACATGGCATGCTTCCAGATAATAGGCAATGATTCCGCCATAATGATGGCAGCTCAGGGTGGCCAGTTCGAACTGAACGTGTTCACACCCCTGCTGGCATACGACCTCCTCAATTCCATAGAGATACTCACAGGAGCTGCCACTTCTTTTACAGAACGCTGCCTTCGGGGAATTACTGTGAACAGAGATAGGTGTGAAGAACTGTCAAAACAAAGCCTTGCTCTTGTAACCATACTTGCGACAAGGATAGGTTACGAGGAAGCTGCAAAGATAGCCCATATTGCACACGATGGGGGTAAAACCATAATCGAAACTGTAAAAGATATGAGAATAATGGATGAAAAGGATGCAGAAGAGCTGCTAGACCCATTGAAGATGACCGGGGTGAAACAATGATAACACACGACACTATTGTGATCGGAGGAGGTCTTTCGGGACTTCGAGCAGCTATCGAGCTTCACGACAAGGGCGTGGATGTTGCAATTATCTCAAAAGTACCCCCCATACGCAGCCATTCAGGTGCTGCACAGGGTGGTATCAATGCATCGCTTGGAAAGGACGATAGCTGGGAATCCCATGCTTTCGATACCATAAAGGGAAGCGATTATCTCGCAGACCAGGATACTGTGGAAATACTTACAAAGGAAGCACCTGACAGGGTTCTTGAGATGGAACATTGGGGAACCAATTTTTCAAGGAACGAAGATGGTACAATTGCACAACGCCCTTTTGGAGGCGCTGGTTTTCCCAGAACGTGTTATGCAGGCGATAGGACCGGACATAACCTGTTACATAGCCTTCATGAACAGGTAACACGAAGGAATATCAAAGTTTACAGAGAATGGCTTGTAACGCGACTGGTCATCGATGATAACAGATGCATCGGATCTATAGCTATAAACCTGTTCGATTCAGAACTGGAGGTATTTAAGGCAAAAGCAACTGTTCTGGCCACAGGCGGTTACGGACGTATCTATGAACGTTCGACAAATGCTATGATCAACAAAGGGTATGGAATAAGTCTTGCATATCGCGCGGGAATTCCATTGCAGGATATGGAATTTGTACAGTTCCACCCTACAACACTACTGGGTACGAATATATTGATAACAGAAGGCGCAAGGGGAGAAGGTGGCCACCTTTATAATAAGGATCATGAAAGGTTCATGAAAAGATATGCTGAAAGTGCCATGGAATTAGCCCCAAGGGATATCGTTGCAAGATCGATACAGCAGGAGATCGATGAGGGAAGAGGCTTTCCAGGCGGGTATGTGCAACTTGACATTACACACCTTGGAAAAAAGCTGATAGAGGAACGTTTACCCGGAATTCGCCAGATAAGTATCGATTTTGCCGGTATCGACCCTGTTGAAAAGCCTATTCCAGTGCAACCGGGACAACATTATTCAATGGGAGGCGTGAGTTCCGATAAAGATGGATGCACTCCCATAAATGGACTTTATGCTGTCGGCGAATGTGCCTGCATAAGCGTCCATGGTGCAAATCGCCTCGGAGGTAATTCCCTTCTTGATACAGTAGTATTCGGAAGAAGGGCTGGAGTGCATGCTGCGAACTATATCAGTACTTTTGAGGATCCAAATGGTGAGATACTTGAAGATGCACTTGAAAGTGAAAAAAAGAACATCTCAGAGCTTATGGGAGATAGTAAGGAAAGTTATGCGGATATAAAGGATAGTCTCAGGAAGAACATGCAGGAGAACGTGGGGGTTTTCCGAGAGCGTGAAAAACTTGAAAAGGCGGTTGTTAAGATAAAAGAACTTGAGGTCCAGGCAAGATCATTGAGAGTAAAGACACTTTCAAAGCAGTTCAATCTTGAACTTCTCAATGCCATCGAGCTTAGAGGAATGCTGGACCTTGCCCACACGATCGCACTAGGTGCATTGGTGCGTGAGGAAAGCAGGGGAGCACATTACAGAACGGATCATCTGGAAAGGGATGATGCTAACTGGATGAAACATACTCTTGCGTATTTTACGCAGGATGGACCAAGATTAGAGTACAAGGATGTAACTATTACAGCGTTCCAGCCACAAAAGAGGGAGTACTGATGATAACGCTCAAGGTCAAGAGACAGGAAGAGGAAAATGTCTGGTATCAGGAATATGAAGTTGAGGATAGGCCCGGAATGACCGTTCTTGAGGCATTGTTCTACGCACAGGAAAAGCTTGATACGAGTCTGACATTCCGATATGCATGCAGAGGTGCTGTCTGTGGTAGCTGCAGTATGCTGATCAACCGTATTCCAAGACTTGCCTGTAAAATGCAGATCTCTGAGATGAGAAAGGAGCCAACAAATGAAGGGAATCTGGAAGTTCTTATCACTAACAAAAAGACGGAGATAGACAATAACGTCATACTGATAGAACCATTGCCTAACCTGAGAGTGATAAGAGACCTTGTGGTCGATATGGAACCTTTCTATTCACTGGTTGAAGATATAAAGCCTTGGCTTGAGATGAAGGAAAATGTACCGGAAAAAGAGAATCTTATGGACAGGGATACTCAGGTAAAGATCGAGCAATATACCAATTGTATCCTATGTGCACTCTGCCATGGTTCATGTCCCGTTGCAGCTAAGGATAAACAGTATTATGGGCCTGCTGCACTCGCAAAAGCATGGAGGTTCTATCTTGACCCAAGGGAGAACGAGGAAAGTAAGCAGGAACGCCTTGCCATAGTTGATTCGGAATCAGGAGTGTGGGGTTGTGATACCGTGTACAAATGTGTTGCTGTTTGTCCGAAAAAGGTCGCACCGACCCTTGCAATAAATGAACTTCGAGACAGGATCGAGGATAAGAAAGAAAAAGGGGCAAAGTGATGGAATAAGAAGATATGGACCTTGTAACCGTACAAAAGGGCCATAAAGGACATCAAAAGACAAATATATATTAGATTCAATGTACTCAGAAGCTTTAAGATATCCATATTAATGTTTGTGACACAAACGTTTTTATGATATAAAGATTTTCAACTACTATTATTTCCCTTATACCATTATAATATACTGCAACATAATTATAGCAGCAGTTACAAATACGTATTCACAATAACCATACTGGAGTTTTCGATGCATCTTATCATAGCGGAAAAACACATTGCAGCCAAAAGGATAGCAAAGATCCTGGCCCCGAAGGAACCAAAGCAGGTACGTGTCAGCGGAATGGATACGTTCGAATATAAAGACCCTGACGCAGAGGACAGAACAGTCGTAATGGGACTTAGCGGACATATCGTACAGCTCGATTTTCCAAAAGCCTATAACAACTGGCAGAAAGTCGATGCAAATGAACTTATCGATGCTGAGGTAATTACTACACCCACCCATGTAAAGATAGTGGCAGCCCTCAGGAAACTAGGAAAAGAAGCTACGCATGTTACCATTGCTACTGACTACGACCGTGAAGGAGAGCTTATTGGTGTCGAAGCACTGAACATTATAAGGAAAGTGAACCCTGATGTTGAGTTCGATCGTGTTTTTTATAGTGCCATAACCAAGACGGAGATAGAAGAAGCTTTTGCGAACCCTGCTTCAATTGATTTCGATCTTGCTGATGCGGGCCATTCCAGACAGGTCATCGACCTTGTATGGGGAGCTTCCCTTACAAGATACCTTTCCATTTCAGCAGGCAGGCTGGGAAAGCTTTTCCTGTCAGTGGGAAGAGTGCAGTCACCAACCCTTGCATTGATAGTGGATAAGGAAAAGGAAAGGCAAGCGTTCGTTTCTAAACCTTACTGGGAGGTCAATGCGATCCTTAAGGATAGCGACGATGCAATGGTCAATGTACAGCACAAGAACTCCAAGTTCTGGGAAAAGGAAGAAGCTGATGCGGTAATGGAAGTGATCGGAGATAAAGCATCCGTATCATCCGTGGAAAGTTCGAAGAAGATAGACAAGGTTCCAACTCCTTTCAATACTACAGAATTCATCGGTGCTGCAAGTTCCATCGGTTTTACAGCATCCAATGCCATGAGGATAGCAGAATCCCTTTACACTAATGGTTTCATTTCATATCCAAGGACGGACAATACTGTTTATCCTGCATCCATCGACCTGAGGGCACAGATAGAGATATTCAGTAAAGGTCCTTTCAAGGAATATGCCCAAAAATTGCTTGCTAAAGATGAACTTGTGCCTACGCGTGGTAAAAAAGAGACCACCGACCACCCCCCTATCTATCCTGCATCCCTTGCAAAGAAGAGTGAACTTAATGAGCAGGAGTGGAAACTTTACGAGCTGGTGGTCAGAAGATTCTTCGCAACCTTTGCAGATGAGGCCGAATGGGAGACCATGAAGGTAAGGTTCGATATATCTGGCGAGGAATTCAAGGCTAACGGTGCAAGACTTGTGCAACCGGGATGGAGATGGTACTACCCATACAATGCCCCGCAGGATAGACTGCTTCCGGCACTTTCTGAAGGTGATGTGCTTGATGTGACTGGTAAGGAAATGCTTGACAAGGAAACTCAGCCACCTGGAAGGTACGGGCAAGGACGTCTGATAAAGCTCATGGAGGATCTTGGGCTTGGTACAAAGGCTACACGCCATGAGATCATCAGTAAGCTATATTCAAGGGCATACGTCCATGGAAACCCGCTTCAGCCTACCAAGACATCCTTTGCGGTGATCGAGGCCCTTGAGAAGTACGCACCAACCATTACCAAGCATGACATGACCAGTCAGCTCGAAGAGGATATGAATCGCATCGCTGAAGGGAACGTTAAAGAAGAGAATGTTCTGAATGAATCAAGAAAGATGTTGCATGAAGTGCTTGCAGAGCTTGCCAATAACAGTGAAAATATATCGGAATCCCTGCGTGCAGGTCTTCGCGAAGATAAGGTAATAGGAGAATGCCCAGATTGCGGTTCGAAGCTCATGGTCAGAAGATCGAAGAGAGGATCCCGTTTTATCGGTTGTAATGGATATCCGGATTGTAATTTCTCACTTCCACTTCCAAAGAGCGGACAGATCATCGTTACTGAAAAGGTATGTGAAGAACATGGAATTAATCATGTGAAGATAATCAATCCCGGAAAACGTCCATGGGACCTAGGGTGTCCGCAGTGCAATTTCATTGAGTGGAAGAAGACGCAGGAAGAAGAAAAGGCCAAGCAGCCAAAGGTTCCCATTCCTGATAAGATCACGGATGTTCCGGGTATCGGGAAGGTCACTGCTGAAAAACTTAAAAATGCAGAGATCAATACTGTTGATGAGCTCAGGCAAGCAAATGCCATTGAGCTTTCAAAAATCACAAGCCTGCCTGCAGGTAAGATCATGAAATGGCAGGAACTTGTTACATAAAACTATAAAAGAGGGGGATAAAATTGAAACTCGGATTCAAAGGTGGATGCAGGGAAGTCGGACGTTCCGCACTTCTTGTGAATGATGAGATACTTGTGGATTATGGAATGAAACCAGGAGAGGTACCACTCTACCCGGTGGATGATGTACACCCAAAAGCTGTCCTTATTTCGCATGGACATCTTGACCACTGCGGTGCCGTTCCTAATCTGATGGATATGAAACCCGAGATATTCATGACACCTCCAACAGCTGATCTTGCACATGTACTTGCAAAGGACACTCTGAAAATTGCAGAGAGGGAAGGAACACCCGTAGCATTTGACGAACGAGAGATCCAACAGATGGTTTTGAACACCAAGACTTTCGATACGGGTGTGGAGTTCCATACACATGGATATAAAGCCCAGTTCTACAATGCAGGTCATATTCCAGGCTCATCTGCGATCTATCTTGAAAAGGATGGAAAAAGCATTGTATATACTGGTGATATCTGTACGCAAGAGACACGTCTTGTCCCCTCAGCAGATGAATTGCCAAAAGCAGATGCACTTATCACTGAAAGCACATATTTTGGAGAGGACCACCCTACGAGAAAGGAAACTGAGAGGGAATTCATCGATTCACTCAGGGATACCATCGACCTTGGTGGCAATGTCATTATTCCTGCCTTTGCCATTGGCAGAACACAGGAAATCCTGATGGTGTTGAGCGATAACGGCATTCCTGCCTATGTGGACGGCATGGGAGTCAGCATCTACAAGCTTCTTATGAATCATCCGGAATACTTGAAGAATCCTGAAAAACTCAAGCATGCTTTTGATAATGCTACAATTGTCAAGGGGCGTAAGAGAGAAAATATACCACTTAACGGTACAGTTATCGTTACGACCGCTGGAATGCTCAATGGCGGGCCTGTCCTTCATTATATTAACAGGCTCTACAAGGACCCAAAGTCCAAGATAATGCTTACCGGTTATCAGGTTGAGGGTACCAATGGAAGAATGGCACTCGACACCCGGAATATCGATAATGATGGTATTCTACAGAACATACGCATGAAGATCGAGCAATATGATTATTCTGCACATTCCGGTGATAAAGAGCTTAAAGCCATGGTCAATGATTTCTGCGACAAGGGCGGAGAAAAGGTATTTGCGATGCATGGTGAAAATACCGAGCAGTTCGCAGAATGGGTGAGAGATGAGATTGGTGTTGAGGGTTACGCGCCTGCCAATGGCGAGGAGATCACCATTTAATTTTATTATGCCACTTTTGAAAGTGGCAATCTTTTTTTAGAGTTCGATCAACTTTTCTAAAAGATGAGGGAAAGAGATCGTATAAACAATGAAAGGTGAAAAAGAAGAAAAAGGAAAGAATAGTTTTCCAATAAAATACCCCGCTAATAATCGATCGCATATGATCGATCAAAGGAAGTATGGGAAATTGAAAGGAACTGTATTATTTTGCGGGAATCCGTATAAATGCCTGTCCGGAACTTGAAAAGAACCCGTGTTTTTCCTTTTCATTTATAAGCATAGTAGTATGTTCATCTTCATCTTTCTTTGAGCTCTCTGTATTCCCCATGTTATCCCCTCTCTTAAGCAGATAGACTGCGATCAGAGGATTATATCATAACCCTCATCATAATAATAATTATATTGTGTGCAATATATAAGTCTTACGATTGTATATTAAAAAACAAGACCTTTAAACAGCATGAAAAACAAAGGAAGGAGCAATATAACGAAAAAAATAGAGAACATGCCCAAAATTATCAGCAAAGATCGAATCGACCCAGGTCTTCAAGAGTATTAATATTAATAAGGCTCTTAAGCTGAGGATCGAATTCCTTTAGCAGCTCGATGCTGACCTTTGCAACATCATCCAACTCAAAGACTGGTGCCAGTATAAATTTTCTGTTTGCCTGTATGGAGCTTTCTATCAGAGGCAACATCGGTCCAACGCGGTAGACACTGCACAAAGGCTCCATTGAACCATCGTTGTGCACAGGAACCGCAGCATCATGCCCTTCCGCACAATGGAACATGAACTTCACGACCTCTTTATCAATGAAAGGCATGTCGCATGCAGTTACAAAGATGTATTCGCCTTTCGCCTTTTTAAATCCTTCAAGCATACCGGCAAGCGGACCTACATCCTCATAGGTATCGAACACCATTACCTTCCCACAGGCATCGCCTGCAAGCTCCTGTGCCTGCCCCTCATCCCTTACAGAAACTATGACATCATCCACGATACCCTCGAGTATGCCAATTGTACGCTCAAGCAAAGACCCTTCACTACCCCTTATAAGAGATTTCTCCACATTCCCAAGACGCCTGCCGCGTCCACCTGCAAGAATCAGTGCTGATAAGCTCATCAGAATCTAATTTGGAATATTAGTACATATAAGTAAGCCTTAAAGCAGAAAATATTAAGTTCAAAAATGTCATATGTAGACATATGATCACAAATCCAGAATCCGAGAATATCGAAGTGATGGCAAAGATGATATTGACCGCAGCAAGGACAGCTCCAAAAGCAAAGGGCAGAGATAGCATTGTTACCGGGCTTCTGGAACCATCCGACATAAAGATACTTGCAGACTCCATGGATGCAATGGCAGAAAGTAAAGGAGAAGGATTTGGATTCTTCAACCGTAATGCTCAAAACGTCAGGGATGCGGATGTAGTAATACTCATCGGTCTTAAGACATCAGAACCAACCGGATTGAACTGTGGAGCATGCGGTTTTTCCACATGCAAGGAAATGATAGGACAGACACTGGTCAAAGCCGATTTTAACGGCCCGAAATGTGCCTTCAAGTACATTGACCTCGGGATCGCACTGGGAAGTGCAGCAGCAAAGGCAAAGGACCTCTGCATCGACAACCGTATAATGTACACCATTGGGGCAGGTGCATTAGCAGCCGGATTGCTTGATGCCGATATTGCATGCGGAATACCGCTGAGCGTGAAAGGAAAGAACATATTCTTTGACAGGAAATGAACTCAAATTAAGAGATTTCAGGAAAGACCTCTACAATTGGTTCCATTCACAGAATCGGAGTTGGTGTGACATCCGTACCAATAACTGCAGGTTTCCCATATTCACCAATATTTTGACAAATTCATCATGAGAAATGCCACGAATACTTTTCAAAAAGAGATACTTCAGAGCCAAAACCCATATATACAAGACGAGAACAGGCCTATGCCCCCTTATTGGAATCAAACTGATGAAGGGACAATCCATTTTATTGCAAGATATAAAATGGATTTCTTGTGCAGAACACCTGTGCTCCAGATGAGCCTTTAGCAATATCAATGCCGAATATAACCCCGGCTCCCACAACCATTATAAATTAAATTGTGAGGTCATAGAATATACATCATTCGCCCTTGATAATTCGAACGACCTCATCCAGGTCCTTTTCAATATTATACTTCCGCTTAAAATGAGTAAGCACATTGAAAACATCGCGCCTTAGCAGATCTTCTGCATTAAGATGATCAAGGGTCACATACTGTGGCCAGTCGATGAACTCAACGCCTTCCTCACTGACAAAGATATTGTATTCACTAAGGTCTGAATGGATGATGCCCAGAGAATGGACCTTGGTCATTTGGGAAAGGATCTCCTCAAGTACCCAATTCGGCTCAGTGAGCTTTGTTTTAACAAGAATGCTGCCCTTTGCAGGAGCCATCACAATAGCATGTCTGTTGTAATCAAGAGGCTTTGGAATTGAGATCTCGGAGTATAACTGCTCCATAATATCGAACTCTCGCTTTGCGGAAAGCCTTGCAGCATATATCCATGAGAAATGTTCACGGTAAGCAAGGTGCTCACGACCCCTTTTTACACTCTTGAAACTGGTACGACCTTCCCGGTGGAACTTAATAATGACCGTAGTAGGATCTCCAATAGCAAGTTCAGGCTCCCTGATAGCCTCATGCACGACAGACTCTTTACCCACACCGACCTCATCGCCAATTGCGCTGACAGATCCCCTCTTGACAAAAGTGTTCAAAGCGAGTGCATCATAACCGTCAAAATATATCTGATAGCCCTCGTAGGGAGTTTTCGTACCCACGACCATATTAGACCTGAAAAGCTGAAGGAGCTTATACTCAAGCTGACTATATGAGAATCTAGTATATTTCCGGACCTCCTCAACAGGAACCCACTCATAGTGTTTCATTCCTATTTCGATACCCATCAGTATACGAAGGTCTTTACTATCCAGTTGCCTGAATAGTTTTACTACATCATCTATCATCGACTGTTATTATCCCGAATCTTAAAGATAGTTTTTGGTCGTACAACAACACCACGATCAAGAAAGACGTTTCCTTGACTCCTCCACCTCATCCACAATATCAGGATATTCGCGGAACACAGACAGAATATCAAGTGCAGCGACAATGTCTACCACCCCAAGAGCCGCCACGACCTCCCCATCAGAAGTTCTGATAGGAGTTACGACCACTGCCTTTCCTTTGTAGACACCCTCTGTCGGCATTTTTCTTATGATCTTGTTGGTCCTTATAACCTCTTCAAGAACAGGACCAGTATAATCATCATCCACAACAACCCCCCGTTCCATACGAAGCCCCTTTAAATTCTTACTTCGGATCGTAACAGGGATCCCAAGCACAGCGTGCACTGCCTCAGCTATTGGTTTAAGGTCTTCAGATTTTGAATCGCCACATATTTTCAAACAGATCATATTTTATCCCACCTTTATGACATTTAGATATCTAAAACACTCAAAATGAACATAACGAGAGTTATTTCCCACTCCTATTGAGCCCGGAAACATAATTATAAGCTTCGAACGCTGCAATTACGCCATCACTTGCAGCTGTTATAACCTGTCGCAAAATAGCATTGCGACAATCACCAACCGCAAAAATACCCTTTTCAGAACATTCCATCTTTTCATTGGTTATGATGAAGCCATATTCGTCTTTATCCACATCCACAAATCCAGTATTAGGCTCCACACCCACATATACAAAGACACCATCGATAGGAACCCTACGGACCTCATCGGCATTGATATCGCGTATAACTGCCTCTCTTACGACAGAATCCCCGACAATTTCCTCAAGAGTAGTGTCCCATAAGAACTCAATATTTGATCTGGCAAAAGCCCTGTCCCGAAGTATTTTCGAAGCTCGCAACTCATCCCTTCGATGAACAATACAAACAGATGCAGCCACATCAGAAAGGATCAGAGCATCCGTAATTGCAGACTCGCCGCCGCCCATCACTATTATATTACGACCTGAAAAGAAAGGACCATCGCAAGTAGCACAATAGGAAACGCCTTTTCCACGGAACTCATCCTCCCCCGGAATTCCAAGATGCTTAGGTTCTGCACCGGTTGCAATAATAACACTGCTCGCTTCAAGGTCACCTTCTGAGGTGTGGACGATCTTCCTATCCCCCTCCGACCGAACCTCAAGGACATCCTTATCCTCAACAACGACTCCTGCTGCCTTTGCATGTTCGGCAAATTTGTCCATAAGCTCCATACCGGATATGGAAGGAAAGCCCGGATAGTTCTCCACATTACCAGTAGTTGATATCTGCCCGCTAACAAATCCTTTTTCAAGAACTAGCGTATTGAGACCATACCTTACAGCATAGATCCCTGCAGAAAGACCCCCTGGCCCTCCGCCAATGATTATAAGATCATAGACCACTTTAAATACCTCATCAAGATAGCATCGAAACAGCTTTTTCCTTGTCAGGAACACCAACAAACGCCACTTCCCCATCGATAATAGTGGTAGGAACTGACATTATAGAATACTCCTCTGCAAGTTTTTCACCCTCAGGAGTGTCAAAGTCAATTTCATCATAATCAAAATCATGCGCCTCTTTTAAGCTCTGCCAGAGCTTCTTTGCCTCAGGACAGACATGACACCATGAAGCATGAACAAGTATAACTTTTGTCATCAAATACCCCCCATATAGTTCTATTGATACTATATAATAAGAAACTCATCCAATAAATACAATACTAAAAAAATAAAAGGGAAATACCCGATCATCAGGCATCCATATTCTTACTGAACGTTCAGCCAGACCTGATCAAGCTGTCCGCTGTAACGAGTTCCACAAAATTCAAATCAGCGGTTGGCTCTTCTATCGCAGCCCACCCCGGAACATTTGGAGTGAGTTTCCAGGTCTGCTTCACAGATTCCCCCGGATCGATATTACCAAAAGAAAGAGTGGCCTTTTTCACTTTAACGCTAGCTGGAAATGTTGCAATTATTATAAGATTCACATAAGGTTGTTGATAGAAGTTCTTCACCCACACATAGACCTCAACACTCTGGCCGGATACACACTGAGCAGGTGGCATTATCTTAATGAACTGTGCAAGAGCACTACTTTCAACAGGTACCGCATTAGAGATATCCAAGCTTGGAAATGCAGTATCCCCAGCTTGCTTCTTTTTAGAGATGACAAGGCCAACTAAGAGAATAACAGTTGAAACACCACCAATTAACGTTGTATTATCAACTAATGGATCAAGAGGCTTCGAAGGCACAGTCACGTTCACAAGAGCTATATCCGGGTGAGAAATCGGAGTGTCAAAATCCACTTTTGTCACAAGCCATTGACTACCAATTTTTTGTGTTTTGAAGTATACCGGTTTTTGAGCAGAACCTACAACCTTGTCCCTCTCATAAATACTCACATTACAATCAGCAGTCACATAAGCAACTTTGTCCTCGACTGTAACATTATTCAAGGTTATCTGCTGAATAGAACCTGCAGGAATACCTCTGTTCTTAAATTTTAGATTAAGGGTTGCAGGTACAACAAAATCAGTACCTTCATAATAAGATAATGCGGATTCTAATTCACCCTCATTGAATGAGGTGAGAAAATTCAGAACAGTCTCATTAATTGCTTCTTGCGAACCTGAGCTGAGGCAGCCGCAACCGCTCGTAATTACCAGAATAATAAGGACAATCATCCACAGGACAATACTTGTTCAACCAACGCCACCATACGACAAAAGCCCCTTCCTTAAAATTATATTAAAAATGAAAATCAATATACATCGATGAAAATAAATTAAAATAAAGCACAATAAAAAAATAAAAAGATAAGGTGAATGACTTCACCTTATGGCCAGAGTGCAACTGATTTCTTTACACCAAAGGAAGGTGCTGCGAATCCTGCATTTGTTGATAAACCGGATTCTGGTGTAATGACCAGGTTTATAGTAGATCTTGGTAAAACAGTGATACCTGAATCCTTAAGACCGGAAACAACTGTCCCATCGAGATTGGTGTGAGCTGTTGCTGTACTTGCTACAGTGGAGATGTATATGTTTACAAGATCTCCCTGGTTCACGATCCTTGGAATAATGCTGTTGATCCTCCTTAGGAAGATATTGAAAAGAATGCGATATCATACAGCATTGCTGCTTGTGTCAATCTCATTCGTCATCGATTTCATGCTAACTGATATGATCACGACATTTGATAGGATGCAGATTGTTGCAAGGACCTTTGTCCTAATAGGAACGGTTCTTGCATACCTTTCATACTTCCCACCACTGACATTACAGGAAAAGCTAGGCATCAGGCAGCATAAATACGAACCTTTTGACGAAGATGAATACATGGATTCCGAGGATAGTGACTATGTCTGAGGGAATAGATGTTGAACATGAAAAGAAGGTAGCAGAATTCTACCAGTCATTGGGGATAAATCAAGGACCAGGAGATATTCAATACCGCCTTATATTATTAGTTCTAAAGAAAAATGAAGGTAAAATAACGGAATTTGCAGAGATAAGGGCATACACAGACCAATTTGCAGATAGAGGAAGTATTGGAAGTAAGATGAAGAGCGTCTTCCAATTAGAGGGACTTGCAGAGAAAGTACAACGCGGTGGTTATGTGATAACAGAAAGGGGATTAATAGCCGCTAATTTTTTGAAGTATACATCTGCATTCTACAAAAAGACAAAGAGCATGCAGGCAATGCTTGATCGTCTTCCGTAATGGCGAAAGATGTATATAGAATAAATTGTATGTACATATTTATACGTCAATGTACATAAGTGGTTATTATGCACTCTGCAATACATGAAATTATCAATTCTACGGAAAAGCGGATCAAAACGCTTTATGAAGCGGAAGATC
>NZ_JAUVEY010000103.1:0-7795 GCF_030594565.1 Methanococcoides sp. | reverse complement strand
AGTGGCACCTTGTTATTTATCATCACGGAAAGTTATTATAAATGTAGTCCTGTCTGTAGTATCAAGTTCCACTTCTCCTTCTATCTGAGAAACGAGGTTCGTCACAAGCTGTAATCCGAGGGATTCAGTATTCTTAAAATCGATATCTTCCGGGAAATGTTTGCCCGTATTGCTAATGGTAAGTTCAAATATCCCATCCTTTTTGATAAAATCGATATCGATCTCACCTTTTATGCCGTTTTCAAAAGCATGCTGGAGTGCATTGGATGTAAGTTCGTTTATGATGATCCCAAGTGGTACAGCAGTATCCATTCCAAGGAACACATCATCGACATTGAGAATAAGTTTTACATTTTCTCCCTCCACTCTATAGGAGTGGAAAAGATGGTCTGTAAGGTCCCTGATATAGTCAGCAAGATCAAGGCTGACAAGGTCCTTTGACTGGTAGAGCTTCTCATGGATAAGTGCTATCGAACGTACGCGGTTCTCGCTGTCCCTGAATGCATCTATTACTTCCTGGTAACGAAAGTTAAGTGATTCCAGATACAGCATTCCAGAAACTACCTGAAGATTGTTCTTAATGCGATGATGTATCTCTTTTGTTCTTATTTCATCCATTTTCTTCAGTGCATCTTCAGCTTCGACACGCTCGGTAATATCAAGTATCGTTCCCTGGAAGTATGCAATTTTTCCTTCCTCATCACGTTGTATGAACGTATCTTCATGCACCCAGCGTATTTCTCCGTTTTTGGTGACGATACGATAGTCTTTGTGGAAATGGTCGTGACCTTCATCTGCACGTTTATTCAGTTCGGACCAGACATCATCACGATCATCTTTGTAAATTATGTTGCCATACAAAAGATTTCCTGATGAGAACTCTTCTAAAGAATAGCCGAATTGAGAAACATTGTCAGAAACGAATTCAACAGGGTATTCATGCTCGAACTTCCACCAGAATACCACAACTTTACTGCTGTTCACTGCTGATTCCATTTTTCGTATCAATTCATATGAGTTTTGTAATTCTTTGGAATAGGCAGTTAAAGCATCCATTATTTCGTTTATACTTTCGGGTATGAGCTTGAAGTCGATCTCCACATCAGTATTGGCCCTGGCATCGAGATCCCCCTTTATCGCAGCTCCTGATATCTTCTTAAAATCAATAACTATCTCGTTGATCCTGTCTGTAAATGAAGCTGCTATTAAGTATGCCATGGCACCCATGAAAATGATGGAGAATGTATAGATCGTGATCAGAGTGGAGCGCAATGATTCCACTCCGGCTAACATCTCTTCGGTAGGAACAACTAGTACGATAGCGAATTTACCTGTCTCTATGGGTTCGTAGAACATTACCACTTCTTTTCCGGTCACCGGGTCGATGGTATCGATGTGTCCTCCAATACCATTATTGATGTCTTTGGTAGCTTTTTCTACCATCGGCATTTCAAAATCTGCCATTGATCTTAGGCCGATCCAATCCTTTCTCGTTGGATGGGATAGTAACACTCCGGTATTGCTTACCATGAACAGATAACCGGTATCAAATGCTTTTACGCTGCTTACGGTCTCATCGACATAGTTTAGCTCTACATCAACCCCACCGATGCCTATGAACTCTCCGTCTCTGACAATGGGTGCATCATAACTTACGATAAGAGCGCCTTGGTAGAGATAGGGCTCTGTAATGACATCCTGCTCCAGTCTTTTTGTAAGCTGGTAATAATCGAGGGTATCATAATCTACAAGTGGCTCCACGAACATCCCGCCGCCGATCTTGTTCCAGTAAGGAATGAAACGCCCGGTTTCATCGTGAGTTGCATCAGCATTGATGAACTCAGAATCCCGGCCGTCAAAAGCGTTTGGTTCGAAAGCAACATATACGGCAAGAAGTTCTGGATTCTCCAGTAATAGTTCTTCCAGCATGGCATTTATTTCATCACGGTCAGCATTATCATATTTGGCCAGAAGTGCTGCAAGGGTATGTGCAACTGCCATATTCGCTTTCATATCAGCATTGTAGCTATTTGCAAAACTTTTTGCGTTTTGAATGGAGTCGTGATATGCGAGTTGTTCTTCCTGTTCTGTAACTGTGGAGATGACAATAAAGGTAGATGCGGATAATATCAGAAAGACCCCTGTTACAATATATAGTACAAGTTTTACTTTTAATGATACATCTTTCCATCTCATTATCGTTTCACTTCCGTTGTGATATTCACATAAATTTATTCAATAGGGTGTGGATAGGCTCTTATAGTGTTCGAACAACATTTTTCCCCATTCTAATGCACTGGCTTCAAAGCTCATGATGTCGTGATGATCATATCTGCCTTGAATATTGAAAAGGCTCATGTAGATAAAATTATCAGTGACACTGAATGAAGGTGGTTTTATTGTATCTTCACAAACAAAAATTGTAGTGTTCTTTGAACTAAGGAACGCTTCCATCTCCTTTTCGGAATCGCTCAGCATTCTTTCAAGTACGGATTCTGTAAGTATGATCTCCATACTGACTCCGGCAGTGTCCAGTTTATTGAAAAGGTCAAGGTTATCCGGATGGTAAAGAGAGAGCACGGATGATACTTTGTTTGATATTTGCATGTTATTCAGGAAGTCATCCTGAAGTTCATACATGTGATCCAGGTCAGGTACTATTAATTGGATATTTCCAAGGCTTCCAATGTTGTCCAGAAGCTCATCTGGAATTGTGGTCAGATCTCTTTCATCCCAGTATTCACAGGCTACATCAAAGACTTTAAGCATGCTTGAGAGGGGGTTCATGTTCTCTACGACCAGTCTTCCTATACTGGTCAATTCATATGCTCCGTTCTCGTTCTTGTCTATAAAACCGACTTCTCTCAGTTTTTTTATTTGGGGGAGTATGGATGAAGAGGTAACTTCGAGAGTAGAATCTATTGTTTTGATATCAGCAGGATCGTTAAGTAGCATAAGGAGAAGATTTTCCCTTTTTTCTGAGAGAAAAATAGTTTCAATAAGTTCCATTGGCATCTTGAATATTCTCCTTTTATAGCTCTGTTATCTCTGTTGATCGGTCACAATAATACTGGAAAAGCTCTTTTCCCCATTTCAAAGCGGTTTCATCGAAGCTCATTATATCTCTGTGATCATAGCGCCCCTGTTCATTGAAAAAGCTGACATACATGAACCAGTCAGAGACATCGATAGCTGGTGGTCTTCCTTCACCTTCATAGAGGTACAATTTTGTGCTTTTTGACGAAAGTAGGAACTCCAGTTCTGAAGCACAATTCTTTTCCATTCTTTTAAATACTGATCTTGAAAGTAAGAGTGTGAGGCTGTCTGCTTTTTCTGCAAGTTGGGAATAGAACTTTGGATATTCAGGGCGGAAAAATGAGATGATGGACATTATTTCCTTTGATCTCAATAAGTTCTCAGTGAATTCTTTTGGTATCTCAAAAGTATAGTTCAGATCAGGTTCAAGAAGGAGATAATTGCCAAGGTTGTGAAGTCCTTTAAAAAGATGTGGGGGGAGTATGTTAATATCGTGCTGTTCCCAGTAACTTCTATTCTCGTTTATCATTCGCAGTGTGTTGATCAAAGGGAGCATGTTTCTAACTATAAGTCTGCCAGTATTGGAAAGTCTATAAGTTTCATCTTCTTCAATGATGAGACATTTTTCTTTCAGCTTTTTTATCTGTGGCATCATTCCACGAGAGGTCACATTAAGAGAGACCTTGATCTGTTCTATATCTCTCGGTCCTTCCATAAGTAACAAAAGCAGGTTTGTCCTTTTCTCAGAAAGCCAGACATTATCCGTCAATGAAGAATTCATTATACACCTTTACCCCGAAATACTGCTGATGATATATTTTAGCTTTAATTTGCAACAGTATAATGATTGTTTGTTAGATAAGAAGGTTTCTATTTATTGTTGTGAATGTAACTGAAATTTATTTATAAACATCTTATAGAAATTAGGCTTCAATGACAGTAAAAAAAATAAAAGGAGAAGTTGTGGCAGTTAAACCACAACCAATTGGAGTCAATTTAATAAATATAGTTCTTAAGAGAGTGGCGCAGGATCACAGCAAAGAATACAAGGATCACTGACAGCAATCCAAAATATTGTACTGGATCCCATTCGAACACCATGGGTCCAGTATCTCCTCCTCCAAGTATAATTACGGGAGCTATTACACAAATACCTGCGACAACGAAGATGAACAGGATATCTGCAATCTGCATGACCATACTACTTTTTACTTCAGATTTTGCCATATTTCCATCCCCTTAATCGTAATATTTAAAGTCGTACATGTGTTCCTTTATGGATTTGTACACAGCAATGCAACCGATGGTCTCGATCCCGAGCAGGAGCACCAGGAACAAGAGGTAGACCGGGAAGATTATACGAACTTCAGGCACTGCATCCCACAGAGTTGATATTATCTTGTAAAAGACAAATGTCTCTGAGAAGAACAATAGTCCTAACACAAGAACAATAATACCTGCATCTTTTTTGAGGTCGTTGTGATATTTTGTCTTATTTACCATTTTTCTTCCTCCATTATCTCCTGTGTGAGGGTTCAGGCCATCCGAGGTCTTCTCCCCAATCGTGATTGATCTCAATGCTCTTGTATCTCCACGAGAAGTAGAAGTATGCTATCACGTAGAACAAGAGTCCGAAGATAAGGTTGAAACCGTATCCCCAGTTAAGGGTAGACATGATCACAATGGCAAGGAAGATCGTAATATATGCAATTGTTGGCTGCAGAGGGCCCACAAACGGGCGGACCGTCTTGCTGTGCTCCGGGAATAACTTCCTGAAGCGGATCAGGGAAAATGGGATCATTACATAGCAGATTAGACCTGATATGATTGAAAAGGTGATGACCTGATCGAGGAAACCACTAAATGCAAATGCGATTGCTATAGGCATTGTGAAAATGACTGCCCTGTATGGGGTGCTGTAACGTGGATGCACGTCAGCGAACCAATTTGTCAGAAATTTATCCCTTGAAAGGGCAAACCATGACCGTGATGCGTCGCAAACTGTACCGTTTGCACTTGCAAGACAGGTGAAAAGTGTACCGATCCCGAGAGCTGCAATAAGGAATTTTGAACCTGTTGCTGTTGCTGCTTCAAAGAGTGGGTATACTGAAGTACCGAGTTCTGCGGCTGGGATAAGACCTGAACATACGTAGAGTGTCATACCTGAACCGAGAAGAAGGGTTATCATACCTGCTTGCTGACCAAGAGGAACTGCTCTTGTTGGATGTTTACATTCTTCTGCACACATTGCTGCTCCTTCGATACCAAGGTAGAACCAGGGTCCAAATTGCAGAGCCGCAAAAATACCGATAAAACCGTTAGGCATAGCTCCTGATATTAGATATTCTGGATGCCATGTGCCGGCAAATCCGGTAATGTTGGCGAAGAAGAAAACAATAATAGCTATCAATGCAGTGAACGTGAGTGCAAAGTTAAGATTAAGGGCAGCCACGACTCCACGATAGTTCATAAATGTTAAGAATGCGATAATTAACAGTGTAACCGGGAATGTTTGTATTTCCGGGAAGATCGAATTTGTGATGGATGCAACGACAATAGCGTCAGCAGCTTCCAGGGCAATGAATTCCATGTATACTGCAAGACCAACAAGTGCAGCTGCACCAGGTCCTACGAATAATCTTGCCCAATCATAAGGTCCGCCTGCAAGTTTAGTTGATGATCCTAGTTCACTAGCGCATAAAGAAACCATTACAAACATGGTACCGGCAACCAGCAGTGCAAAGAGTGAACCAAGTATTCCACCTTTTGCAACTGTGAAGTTCCATCCCATGTATTCGCCTACCAGAACAATACCAACTCCAAGCGCCCATACGTGATAGGGGCGGAGTGTTTTTACAACACCGGCATGTTCCGAATTTGTATTTCCAGACATTTAACTCTCCTTATAAACCACAATTATTTTGAGACTTTACTGGCATCTAACAACATCCAACCTATCAAAACAAAACAGGTCAAATAGATGATTCCATTTATTATAGTCCATGTATCCATGTTCGTGCACCTTTTCCTTAAGGGGTAAGTTACCACTTTACCTTTCAAAGGACAACTTTTAGGTGTGAGTTGCCTCTTTTCAAGGGATTTTGTGCCACATATTACATTGTATTATTTATATTTTTTGGTCAATAGTGTGGAGGAAATGTCCTTCTGGCACTCTAAAATATAAATTTTTCTATTAGAAAATTGCTATTAAAATATTTTTAAAGAATATTTGCAATTTTATTTTAAAAAATAGGGCAGGTAAGGTTCACTTAAATTTATTGCATTTATAATTTATGATATGCTATTTTGAAATGCTGACCCTTTAGTATCTACTCGATATACTGGACAGTATCAAGTGTATTAAAGAAGATATTCCTGTTTGTAAAGGTTGAGGGTCTTCACAGCATTTGAAAACGATGTTTAGGCCTTGTAGTACTCGTGAGTTGTTTGTTAGCCTTTGTAGGCCATGTGTGGCTCCTGTAGTGCTAGTGGGATAGGATGCAGCAGGATAGATTCAATGTTGTCCTTGTAATGATCGGGGACTGAGTGTGATTTCTGCAGGAATTGAAGACCTTATGAAATCCTCGCAGTAATATATAGGTGTTTTATGAGGTACCTATGTGAAAAAATAAGCAAAAAAGAAAAGAATGCCAGCACACATGCTGGCAAAAGATATCATGTAATGTTTTGATCTTAGAATGTAAGACCGAAGTCTTCGAGTTTCCTTCTTGCACCCTCGTAGACCTTGACATACTCGTCTGTTGGTGTAACGGTTGCAACGTCATAACAGTCCTGGAATCTCTTACCCTCAGGAGCATTTGCGTAGTTGCCTTCGTAGGAGCTGACGATGTTGTTGATAACAGCGTTCACGGAGTCGATGTCCATGCCTGCTGTTGCACGTGCGACTTCTCCCATCATCCTTGCTTCCATACCGGTTGTCTTGTCAGTGATGACACCTTTTGCTGCTGCGACACCTGAGAGGATTTCACGGCCGGATGCTGTGTCATTTACTGACTGTGCTGCTGCTTCGAGGAGGCACATTTCGGTACATGGACCTGCACATGGATAGTACTGGTTACCGGTCATAAGGTCTGTGAATTCACTGAGGGTTGCACATGCCCATCCAGCGATCTGGAGGGTTTCTCTGGTGTTGGTGGATCCCCATCTGATGTGGACAGGACCATCAAGGTGCCAGCTTGCACTGCTCATTACCATGGAGTTAAGGCTGGTTGCAATGTCTACAATGGTTGTTTCCTCAATACCGCCAGCGTATCCGCCGAAGATAGGCATCTGTTCATCCATGATGATGTCGCTGTTACCCTTGTAGTGTGCGATAACTGCGATCGCATCGAGGTCGATCTTAAGCTCGTTGAGCTGTGATACTTCATGGCTGTCACTTGTTACCTGGCCACCGACACAGTCGGAAGCGATATTTCCCTGAGCGGACAGGGAAGTCTCAGGTCCCTAAACAGCCATACCAGGTCTGCCAGCCATTGCTGCTGCGTTCCTGATGAGCCTTGTTTCGGACTTTGCTGCGAGGATCTCGTATGGGCTGCCTGGTATAGGTGGCTTACCACGGATCGTCATCATGACACCATTTACAATTGTGTCAACTTCTTTCTCGAGTGCATAGCTCATGTGAATTGGCATGAACATATCTTCTGAGATAGGTGAACCGGTTGGACCGCCCTGTACTATAGGCTTTCTCTTGTCGCCTATTGTCCTCTTCTTCATCTGTACTGAATCTCTGCCGGTACCG
>NZ_JAUVEY010000064.1:0-11827 GCF_030594565.1 Methanococcoides sp. | reverse complement strand
GCAAGTTGGTTATGTTACTTTCAGAAACCCCATTGCGCTTGCGCCAATGGCTGGTATCACTGACAGTGCATTTGCCAGCAAAAATGCAAAGAATGCCGGTCTTGCAGTGATCGGTGGCTATAATCTGGACAAAGAAACGAATGCAGCTGCGGTAAAGCTTGTTGAAAGAGGCCGGCAGGAGTTCTTATCGGATGCTCCTCTTGAGTTTTTTGAAACTGAGGTCAATGCTGTTGATACCGTTGGAGCCGTAGGTTTTAATGTAAGAGCTGTAAGCCTTGACCCTCTTCTTAAAGTTGCTAGTATCGTGAAAGCTGCTGGTGGCATACTTGAGCTTGATGCACATTGCAGGCAGGAGGAAATGGTTTCCATCGGTGTTGGTGAAGCATTGATGAAAGACCTTCCCAGACTTACCGAGTGGATAAAGAAGATCAAAGAGACAGGTGTGGTTCTTTCTGTGAAGGTGAGGGCAAACGTTGTCGATGATGTTGCCCTTGCAAGAAGCATTGAGAACGCAGGAGCAGACATTCTCCATGTCGATGCCATGAAAGAAGGTGCTGGTGCTGACCTTCGTGCCATTTTGCGTATTCGTGATTCTACAAGGCTTTTCCTTATTGGGAATAATTCAATTATGGACATTATGGATGCAAGGGACATGTTCTCAAAGGGTGCTGATATGATCTCGGTATCTCGGGGTGTGCTTGAGGATGATGGGTTCATTGATTCTCTTGTTGAAGATGTCTGTGCAGTGCAGGAACAGATGGGCTGGTATAATTCTCCCAAACATGTATGTCGTGGCGAAGGTGACCTTAGGGGACTCGCGTTTTGCTGTAAGCCTGTTAAACCATGTGCAGTGCATGACAAGGCGGCTCAGCTTGGATATAGTCCAAAGGAATTTGCGAACATCAAAATGGAATTTGCAAAAGGAACCCCACTCGAATTTGGTGATAGCACATGTTTTGGCAGCCTGGCCTGGTGTTGTAAGATCTCAAAACCCTGTTATTTGAGAGACGGTGTTCTCGATGTCCTTGACCTTTCTGCTTCGGATTATATGCGGTTGAAAAAGGACCTTGCAACTTATATATTAGATAATGCCAAAAAACCTGTTAATGAACAGTGATCAGGGTATGCATTCTATTGATGGTTGTAACAACCGGTCTGTATACTCACATATCGCATGCTGTGCACAGCTGGCAATGATACTTGAGGTTTCCTCCTCTCCAAAGCCGGGTAATATTGACAGGCACCATGACTATGAGGATACCAGGTATGAACATTTTCTGGCATCTGCGGTAAGTATTCATCCCGTTATTGAAGCTGCAGCAAAAAAAGATGCCCGGGTTGGTGCTCTGCTAAGAAGTGCGGTCTGTCATAGTAATAGCTGGCAGAGCGGTGGGAACACGCATTTTGGGGCATTTCTTCTCCTTATACCGCTTTCAATGGCTGCCGGTGAGATCCTTGGCAGTGGCAATGATCTCGATATGGATGAGCTCGTTGCCCGTGCTCATGAAATAGTCAGTTCAACGGATACTGATGATGCTATTGATTTCTATAAGGCGTTCCGTTCAGCAGGGGTGCGTGTGAACGATGTGGATGAGTTTGATCTTCAGGATGATTCATCATTTGTATCATTGAGGGAGGAGGGACTTACTCTCTACGACCTCATGAAGATCTCACAGGGCTACGACCAGATCGCTAATGAATGGGTCAATGGTTTTGGTGATTGTGTGAAGTGTGCCCAAATGCTGGATCTTTTTATGGGTATGTCCGGGGATGCACCACTGATACCTGATATCAATCATGCAGTTGTTTTTTCATTCCTAAAGCTGCTTTCTGAAAGACCTGATACGTTCATCAGGACAAAGACCGATGATAAGACCGCTGAGGAAGTTTCATGGCAGGCGAAATGTATTGTGGACAGGCTGGAAGGCTCAGGCTACCACATGTCTCCTTTCTGGGCTGATGTGGAGGAATTCGATGAACTGCTTTTGGAGAAAGGCTTAAATCCCGGTTCGACAGCAGATATCGTCATAGCAGGTTTGTTCATATCTTTACTCGGGGGTTTGAGATTATAATGACTGAATTCGATCTGGATGATTTTGGTATCACTGAGGGTATATCGGAAGTTATTGTGACTACCTCTAATGGTTGGGTGCCAAATGCAGCTCCAATAGGTATCATAAGGAAAGGCAATGATGTATTTGTAAGACTTTACAAAGGTTCGCAGACCTATGATAATGTAAAAGCAGAACGCATACTTGTTGCAAATCTTGTTTATGACCCTCTTATTTTCGTGCGTAGTACTTTTGGGAACCTCGCTGAATCGGAGTTTGAAGTTCTTTCCTATGAAGGACTTGGGTTTGCAACTGTCAGGGATTCATTTTGTTGGGTCGTATTCGAATGCGATGAGGTCAAGGAGACTTCCGAAGCAATAGTTGCAAAGCTCGTTCCAAGGCATGCCCATGCAGGTCGCTGTATCTTTAATTCAATCAACAGGGGCTTCAATCTCGTGGTAGAGTCCTGTGTACACGCTACCCGATATGAATTGACGAATGATGAGAAGTATATGAGGCTCATAAAAGCATATTCTATCACCGTCAACAAATGTGGTAGTGAGCTTGATAAGGAAGCAATGGCCCTTCTTCTTAAAAGATATGATGGACAGGTGTGAACATGTCAGAAGATCCTATGGGCAATTTCATGGATGTTGCTGTAAAAGAAGCATTAAAAGGTATGCGTAACAATGAAGGTGGCCCTTTTGGAGCTGTCATTGTAAAGGACGGTAAGATCATCTCAAAAGGACACAATGAAGTTCTTGGGACCAATGATCCGTCTGCTCATGCTGAGATTGTGGCTATCCGTAAGGCATCAGCGGCTCTGGGGGATTTCGATCTGTCTGGTTGTGAGCTCTATGCGACAACAATGCCTTGCCCGATGTGTCTTTCAGCGATCATATGGGCACGTATTGGGAAGCTCTACTATTGCACCAGCACAGAGGATGTTGCATCTATAGGTTTTGATGATGGTGACATTTATGCAATGTTGAGGGAAGGTGTTGACCCTTCGGTACTTAAAGAAGTGAACCTGGAGTGTGAGGATTGTCACGAACTCCTTAGCGAATGGTCAAAAAAAACGGATAAGAGAATGTATTGATCATTCTCTAACATCTCAGTTTGAACCGAGCAATTCCTTTGCTTCTTCCTCTCTTCCAAGCTTAAATAGTAAGTTTGCCTTGTTCTCAAGTGCTGCGGTAAAACCCCTTTCTACTTCGAGTGCATTGCTGTATGCATTCAAAGCATTCTCGTTCTCTCCTATTTCTTCAAGAGTGTTCCCCATGCAGTACCATGCATCGGAAAATGCTGGTTTGATCTCAAGGGCATTGTTGTAAGCTTCAATTGCTTCTTTGTGCTTTCCCAGCTTTTCAAGGGTGTTGGCCTTACAATACCAAATTCCGGATGCATTTTTCTTGATAGTGGGGTCAGGGTTCGTGTTCAGGAATGAGTAACGCGGAAAATTGAAGTGCATTATGTCTGCAAATTCGATCGCTTTTTCATAGGATTCGAGGGCTTCTTCAAAACGTTCGAGTTGATATAGGGTGTTTGCTTTGCAACACCATGCATCGGGATATTCCGGTTCGAGCGAAATGGCCTTGTCAAGTATCCTGAGTGCTTCTTCATATTGACCGATGTTGAAAAGTAGAAATCCCTTGCTGAAGACGGGTTTTATGTCATCGGGCGTTTTTTGTATCGTGTCTTCTACTATGGCAAGTGCTTCTTCCTTTTTGTCCAGTTTGAATAGGATGAAACATTTGTTGAATCGAACTTCAAGTTCACGTTTTGCGGCATTCTCGGCCTCATCATCCATTTCGTTTTGCAGCAGCTCTTGTTGTAGTTCTTCCCATATGGATGCTGCTTCATCATATTTTTCCAGCGCGTCTTCAAATCGTCCGATCTCATGTAGCACATAACCTTTTCCATAGGTGCTTTCAGCGTTCTTGACCATTTGTTTTAGTTTTCTTTTGTAAGATGCCTGCTGGAACATGTCCTTGATATTATTCATATATTGAAATATCCGGTGTCCAGTGATATACTTTTTGCAATGGCGTTGAGGTCGTAAGTGGTTTGGTTTGGCGTACTCTTCACATTTATCCACATAAGGCTAATTTATTTTAACGTATCAGAAATTTATATAAAATAAACTGTCATTTTGGATGCTCACTCATCAATGTATAAATATGTCTTTTATCTTATTACTTTATGAGCAACATTAATGAACAGTATCATCTAGCAGTAATTATGGAGTTGATCGCATCAGTGCCAAAAAAACGAATGTAGGCGGTGCAAAAGTATCTACTATTGATGCGGCATCCCGGGAAGAGGTTTTCAAATCTGTTATAAATTCCAGCCCTGCGGTTGTCTTTTTATGGAGGGCGGAAGTGGGCTGGCCCGTGGAGTTCGTTTCCGAGAACATCTCACAATTCGGGTATGGTGCAAAAGATCTGATCACCGGAAAGTTTCGTTATGTTGATATTATTCATCCCGATGATGTTGATCATGTAATATCTGAAACGTCTCTTCATATGGATGATAAAGACCGCAATTTCAACCTCCGATATCGTATTCTCACAAAGGCCGGGGATATTCGATGGGTCGATGAAAGGACGTCCGCTCATTTTGATGATTCCGGTTCTATCCAGTTCTATCATGGTATCATTCTGGATATTACTGAGCAAAGGATGGACGATATTGCTTTGCTTGATGGTGCTCTTGGTATGAACAAAGCGCTTCAGACCGTTATCAATTCCAGTCCGGTAGTTGTATTTCTATGGAGGGCAGAAAAGGATTGGCCCGTGGAGTTCGTATCGAAGAACATTGATATGTTCGGTTATTCGGTGGGAGATTTCATCTCGGGAAAATTGGTCTATGGTGATATTGTACATCCTGATGATATTGACCGTGTTCGTGCAGGAGTTTCCAAGTGTACTGAGGGTGGATATTCTGATTTCTTCCAGGAGTATCGTATCCTCACAAAGACTGGAGAAGTGCGCTGGGTCGATGAAAGGACTCAGATACAACACGATCCACTGGGCAATGTGACATATCTCCAGGGTATCATTCTTGATATCACTGGGAGGAAGAAGATAGAGAATGCACTTCATAGTGAAGAAAAACGTATTGAAGCGCTGTTACGTTTGTACCAGATGACGGATGCTTCCATTCAGGACATTATTGATTTTGCCAGGGATGAGGTCGTAAGACTGACTAATAGCAAGATCGGATATCTGGCATTCATGAGCGATGATGAAAGTGTCATCACGACTGATTCATGGTCTGAGGGCGTTACGAATGAATGTTCTCTGAACAAAAAGAAACTTCAGTCACATGTGGTCGATGTTGGGTTATGGGGTGAATCTCTGAAACAGAGGTTGCCGATCATAGTAAATGATTATTCAGAAGAGAATCCTTCTAAAAGGGGATATCCTGAAGGGCATATGAGGATCGATCGGTTTTTGAGCGTTCCTATATTTGAAAGGGACAAGATCGTTGCTCTTGTAGGGCTTGCCAATAAGACTGATAATTATGATCTTTCCGATGTGCGTCAGGTCACACTTCTGATGCAGGGGATGTGGAGTATTCTCCTTCATAGGGGGGTGGATGAAGAACTACGTCGTTCTCTTGACATACAGAAGATCCTGGGGGATGTCATTAAGAATAGTCCTGCGGTTGTCTTCCTTTGGCGCGCTGACCCTGATTGGCCGGTTGAGTTCGTTTCAGAAAATGTGACCCAGTTTGGTTATTCGGTGGATGATTTTATTTCGGGAAGGTTTGTGTATGCTGATATTGTACATCCTTATGATCTTGATAGGGTGCAAAAGGAGCTTTCTAAGAGGATAGATGCAGGTTTTATGGATTTTAATCAGGAATATCGTGTATTGACCAAGTTCGGTGATATACGATGGGTGGATGAAAGAACGTTCATCAAGCACGATGAAGATGGGAATGTCGCTTATATGCAGGGTATCATTGTGGATGTTACTGACCGTAAACATTCTGATGATTTTATGCATATGCAATTTGATCTTGATAGTGTTCTAAGTTCTGCGCATAGTCTTGAGGAAACCTTTGAACAGATGCTTGAATTCAGCTTAAAGGTCGAGCCGGTGGATTCTGGAAGATTGTATCTTTTTGATGAAGCAACTGGGGATCTGAGGCTTGTGGCGCATAAAGGTCTTTCAGAGCGTTTTGTGAAGGACATTTCGGTGTTTGGAAAGAATTCTGTGCAGAACCGTCTTGTGATGACCGGGCAACCGGTTTACAAACATCATTCGGAGCTTAGTGCTATTACTACTGGTGAGAGCTCCCAGTACGAGGGTTTACATGCTACCGGTATAATCCCTGTGAAATATGATGGGAATGTCATTGCAGCTCTTTGCTTATCTTCGCATTCCGAATATGAGATCCCTGCCGATGCACGCAATTCCCTTGAGACCATTGCTACCCAGATCGGTGTGGTCATTTCAAAGATCCGCTCGGATTCAAATGATTCTAAGAAGTACAATGACCTTCAGTCCCTTGTTGATATGGTGGATGAGATATTGGTGGTACTGGACATGGATGGATATGTCCTCTATGCAAATAAGATGCTTATGGAAGGTCTGAAACTTTCTGATGGGGATATTTCAGATATGCATTACCTTGAGCTTCATCCTGATGGGGAATGGGACAATGTTGATTCTATGCTTTCGAGTGCCCGGGTTGGGGAAAAATTAGTCTATGAGACTGTCATGGTGGGTGCGGGTGGTTTTCTGGTCGGGGTCGAAACAAAGCTTGTCTGTGGAGAATGGTCGGGACAGCCTTGTATTATGGCTTCATCAAGGCTTATTGACTGATTGGTTTATGGACTGATGGATCGGGCTATATTGTCTGCCCTATTTTTTTATTTTTGGAGTAGATAAATAGTCTTTATATATGATTATGTAGATAATTGCTTTACATATTAGATACGATAATGCATCGATTTTTTGGAGAGTATAAATGAATACAAAATATATAGCCATTTTTTTGGCGGTTATAATGGTCATGTCAATCATGCCTTTTTTCTTCAGTGGAGGCTCGAATGGGGAGACTGCGGATAATTCGGTTGTGGATAATTCGGTTGTGGATGCCGCTGGCTTTGAATCTATTCCCGGTGAACATGTGGATCATGAGCTGAATTCCCTTGCTGATGGTCTTGCAGTGACACCTGAAGGGGTGGCATTTGCAGAGTATGTTGACATTGACAGCATAAGGGATACACCACTTTACCTTATGATGGGTAATACGTCACAGTTGGATTCAGTATATGGAGTTCAGGTCACTAAGTTGTACTCTGCAGAATATGCTAACCAGCACAGTTTCAATATGCATGTGATAAACCCTGAGGTCATTGCTTTCCCTTATTATCTTTCAGAGGATGCGTATAATGGATACTATTTCGCTTCACGTGGTAGCGACCTGTATAATGTAATAGGCAATCCTATGCTCTTTGGTCAGCAGGATCGGTTGGAGGATGTTCTGGATGTCATGAAAGGCGATGCTAATGCATCATCAGATTTTAGCAGGTTGATGGAGTTCGTGGAGCCTGGTGCACCTGTACAGCAAGTTATGGTCGTGAATGATGGGTTTGCAGATCAGTATTACTTTGATCTGATGTTCCTTGATGATTCACGTTTGTCACGTACTACTGTCTATCTTAATCCGACAGATGGTACTCGCAACAATATAACTGCTTATGCAGCTGAAGGTCCTGATAAGGGTCTGGACTATGATATAGAGTCTCAGGAAGATATTTTGAAGGTGACCGTTACCTTAGATTCTTCAGATTTCTATACTTTCTTGGGTGAGCCTGCTTGGTGAGCTTGTTCTCACCTCGTTTTTCTTTTTTATATTCTGTTCTGCATATGTCTTTGGTGAGCTATCGGGCATTTTGGCGCAAGCTATATATGTGACTGTGGCGATTCATACCAAATACTTTGGTTGATGCAACATATACTCATTTCTGAGTGAATGTGCATTGCTGATGTTAATTACAATGAATAATGACAGACCGCAGATAAGGGCGGTTTCGAAGGAGATATAAATATGGTTAAATTTGAAGTTCCTGACGAATTAGCAGATAAAGCACTTGAAGCAATCGAACTCGCAAGAGACACCGGAAAGGTAAAGAAAGGTACAAACGAAGCAACAAAAGCTATCGAAAGAGGCATCACAAAGCTTGCAGTAATCGCAGCTGACATTGAGCCATCCGAGATCGTTGCTCACATTCCAGCTCTTTGCGAAGAAAAGAACACACCATACATTTTTGTAAAACAGCAGAAAGAACTTGGTGCAGCATGTGGAATTGGTGTAGGCTGTGCAGCTGTTGTAATCACTGATGCAGGAAAGGGCAGCGAAATTGTAGAAGACGTTGCACAGAAAGTCGCTGCACTCAAATAATCATTGACTGGAGGTATCCCGAATGGCAGATGATGATATGGGTTTTGCAGCTGAGGTTATCGACGTGATCGGTAACACCGGTATGCATGGCGAAGCCAGCCAGATTCAGTGCAGGGTTCTTGAAGGTCGTGACAAGGGTAGGATCATTACAAGAAACTGCGTTGGTCCTGTAAGAATTGGTGATGTTTTCATGCTTATGGAGACATCCAGAGAGGCTAAGAAACTAACTACCAGGTGATGATAATGGAACAGAGAAAATGTTCATTTTGCGGAGAGTTGCTTGAGCCAGGTACAGGTCTCCTTTTTGCAAAGAGGGACGGATCCACATATTATTTCTGTTCTTCTAAGTGTAAGGGCAACTTCGATCTTGGAAGACTTCCAAGGCGTACTGTCTGGACAGAACAGGGTAGGATCTACCTGAAGAAAGCCTAATGTTGGTGAATCTGATGGAAAGAACCTATGTTATGGTCAAACCGGATGGCGTTCAGCGCTGTCTTGTTGGAGAGATCGTCTCAAGAATCGAGAAAAAAGGTCTTAAGATCGCAGCATTAAGGATGAATGTGATGACCGAAGCGGCTGCAAAGGAGCACTACAAAGAGCACTCTGAGAGGCCTTTCTTCGGTTCACTCGTATCCTTTGTAACTTCAGGACCATCCGTTTCGATGGTCATTGAAGGCAATAACGCGATCAAGATCATGCGTGCGATCAATGGTGCAACAAATCCTGTCGATGCATTGCCTGGAACTATCCGTGGCGATCTTGCAGTTGATATGGGTAGAAATGTTGTCCATGCATCCGATGCTCTGGAATCAGCAGAGCGTGAGATAGCTCTTCACTTTGAAGAGTCTGAGATCTCCGGCTATCCACGAGCAGATGATGAATGGTTGTATGAGTGATTCGAAAGGATCAGACATCTGAAGATCGAATAACATTCAGGGACAAGAGGCCGATAATTCGGTCCTCTTTCATTGTTAGTATGTTATGTACTAACGCTCCTGAATGTTTTTTTTAATATTAATGAATTCAACAGGATTTCAGAGAGAGTTGTGTCATGGTTGTAAAAGATAACTTACGAACTCCTATCGTTTGTGTTATGGGGCATGTGGATCACGGCAAGACCTCACTGCTTGACATGATACGTGGAAGTGCAGTTGTATCCGGAGAAGCTGGAGCTATCACCCAGCACATTGGTGCAACCGAAGTTCCTATAAGTGCTATTGTGGAAAAATGTGGGAATCCAGGCCTACTTGACAAGTTCATGGTTCCTGGACTTCTTTTCATTGATACGCCTGGACATCATGCGTTCACTACTTTGAGGAGTCGTGGCGGTGCTCTTGCAGACCTTGCCGTTGTTATCGTTGATATCAATGAAGGTTTTAAACCACAGACGATCGAGAGCCTGAATATTTTGCAACAGCATAAGACCCCGTTCGTTGTTGTGGCGAACAAGATCGACAAGATCCATGGTTGGAACCCTCAAAAAGGTGCTCCTTTCATGACGTCTTACAATAAGCAGAGCGAACACGTAAGGGGAAGCCTTGACACCAAGTTCTATGAGGTCGTGGGTGAACTGTATAGCAATGGTTTCAGTTCTGATCGATATGACCGTGTAAACGATTTCCAGCATAATATCGGTGTTATTCCTATCAGTGCGATCACAGGTGAAGGTATTCCTGATCTATTGATGGTTCTGCTGGGACTGGCGCAGAGATTCCTTGAATCGAATCTTCATTATAATGCAGAAGGGCCCGGTGTGGGTACTGTTCTGGAGGTCAAAGAAGAGCGTGGACTTGGTACCACCCTTGATCTTATCCTGTATGATGGAGTGCTGAAAAAAGGTGATACGATAGTTGTTGGATGTTTGGGTGAACCTATACAGACAAAAGTTCGTGCTATCCTAAAACCACGTGCTCTTTCAGAGATCAATGTTGAAGATAAGTTCAAGCAGGTCAGTAAGGTTACTGCTGCAGTTGGTGTTAAGATCTCAGCTCCTCATCTCGATGGTGCATTGTCCGGAGGTTCAGTTAGGGTAGCTACTGCTGAAACACTGGATGCTGTTGTTGAAGAGGTGCGTAATGAGGTCGAAGATGTCCAGATCGATACCGATCAGAGTGGTATTACTATCAAAGCCGATACAATTGGCTCTCTTGAAGCTCTTGTGAATGAACTTAAAAAAGAGGATATCCCTATTCGCAAAGCAGATGTGGGTGATATTTCCAACAGGGACATTATGGAAGCTTTCGCTATCGAAGATCCGTTCCATTCTGTTATTGTAGGGTTTAATGTCAATATCCTTCCTGATGCCAAAGAAAAAGTACGATCCACTGGCGTCAAGGTGTTCATGAACGATGTCATCTACCGTTTGATAGATGACTATAGGGATTGGGTAAAGGAACAGCGGGCTATATCCGAAAAGGCCGTTTCCGAGACAATTGTCAAACCCGCTATGTTCACTATTATGCCTGACTGTGTGTTCAGACAGAGCAAACCTGCTGTTGTAGGTGTACGGGTAATAGGTGGTACCATCAAGACGAAGGTCGATGTTACGACAGGCGATGGTACTGTAGTGGGAATTGTAAAAGGCTTGCAATCACGGGGCGAGAACGTAAGTGTTGCTACTATCGGCATGGAGGTTGCGATGTCTATCGATGGCCCTACAGTGGGCAGACAGATAAACGAAGGCGATGTTCTCTATGCGAACATACCTGAAAGGCATGCTAAGATACTTGAGCACGAACTTTACGATTCACTTTCGGCGGATGAATTAGAAGCACTTGACTCCTTCTTGGATATAAAAAGAAGGGATAACCCATTCTGGGCGAAATGATCGATGGATACAAAATAAATACCTGTAATTCATATACAGGCTTAAGCTAACTTTAAATACGAATTTATTCAAACATATTGGAGGCAAATCATGGCAGATTTTAAAATTGTAGTTTCAGATCCAAAAACAAAGACCTACCAGTTCGACATTACTGGAGCTGAAGCAAACCAGTACATTGGAAGATCTATTGGTCAGACAGTAGATGGCGCAACAGTAGGTCTGGATGGTTACACACTAACCATTACAGGCGGTACCGACAACAGTGGTTTCGTAATGAGCCCAACCCTTCCAGGTCCAAAGAGGCAAAAGATCCTCATTGCAAAGGGTGTAGGATATTCACCAGTAGCAAAAGGCGTACGCCGAAGGAAATTCCTTCGTGGAAGCGAGATTGCTCCTGACATTACCCAGATCAACACCAAAGTTACAGGATACTCTGACAAGACCATTGAAGAGATCCTTGGTGGCGGTTCAGAAGACGTTGAAGCACAAGCAGAGTGATATTCGTCACTCTCCTTTTTAATTCTTTTTT
>NZ_JAUVEY010000093.1:0-8755 GCF_030594565.1 Methanococcoides sp. | reverse complement strand
TGCTGCTATCAGGGTCAAGAAAGGAGTGACATGATACCGAATGGTAAGGACACTGATGAAGATGATCGTGAGAACAAATAAAAGCAGGGATTCTATACGAGATTTGATGTATCAGGACATATATGATAGCATCGGAGCAATAATATGGATGAAGACCTGCTTGCCGTTAGTTATTGTATAGACTGTGGAAAATGTTATGATGTCTGTCATATCGCAAAGGTCACGGACAACAAATATACACCCCGATCGAAGATAATGCTTTTACAGAAACTTATCGATGGTGATGAGCTTGATCAGGACGAGGTGGACGATGTTTATCTTTCCACCAGATGTGGTGCCTGTGACGATGTATGCCCCATGAACATTCCGATCACCGATATCATTCAGAGGGAAAGGACGATACTGGCAGAACAGGGAAAGGAACCTGCAAGAACATCACAGATATGCAAGAACATCATCGAAGCCGGAAGCCCCGGAAGAAAGGATGCCACACTGAGGAACTCCTGGATAAACGATGAGATCGAGCTTTCCGAAACATCCGATGTTGCTTACATGACCGGTTGTTGGATAGCATTTGCACATCAGGATATCGCCCGCTCCACCATCAAGCTGCTCAACAAGGCAGGTATCACCCCAAGAGCTATACCCGAAGAGAAATGCTGCGGTCTTTTCCTCATTGACAACGGTCATATGGAAGAAGCAAAGGAATACGCCAAAGAGTATGTCGAATATCTTGAATCCCTCGGGATTAAAAAGATAATAGCTTCCTGTCCTGGCTGCTATATTGTCCTGAAGGAAGAATATGCCAGGCTTTTCAGGGAACCTAAATTCGAAGTGGTCTATTCTCTTGAATTGTTCAGAGACCTGATACAGGAAGGCAAGCTCGTTCCCAAGGCATTGGACAGAAAAGTAGCTATACGAGATGCCTGTGCCATTCTGGAGATGTCAGACATTCCAAGAGAGATACTAAGGTCCATGCAAGTCGAGGTCAAGGAGATGTTTGGCGGTAAACACGGATGCTGCGGAGGACCTGCAGGTGTGAAACCGAACTTCCCGGAAATCTCATCAAAGGTCGGCATGATAACGATAGAAAAAACAAAGGATTATCCTGACGGTGTTGTCTCTTACTGTCCGTTCTGCTATCATCATCTTGAGGATGTATGCCGACAAGAAGGAAAAGAGTTCAGGATAAAGGATATTACTGGACTGCTTTTGGAGAGCGTTCTTTAAGAACACATCTCCCCCATGTAGAACAAATAATTAAATGATCGAATGATCACTCGACCAAATGCTCGATCTCGATTATTTTCAGCAGGTTGGTGCCGCCAGAATAGCCTTGTGTCAGAACGATCGTGTCACCGGACTTGCCTATCCCTCTGGACAGGAGGGCACCAAGCACTTTCTTTTCAAGATCGTCACTGCCATCGTATACAGAAAGCGGATAGACACCGTAGGAATATGCCAATTGTTCACATGTAAGGTCAAGATGGCTCATGGCGATTATCCAGTTCTCCGGCTTAAAGCGTGAGATACGCCTTGGAGTGGCCCCGGAGTAAGTGGGTGTAACTACGAATTCGATGGATAATTTACGAATTGCATCATAGACCTGCAATGAAATGACATCACTTATCCCCATCTCAGTCTCACCAATGGCATCCCTGATGTTGCCCATTCCACTACCTGTACTATCACGCCATGCTTCAGTCTTTTTTGCAATCCTGACCATCGTATGAACGGCCTCCAACGGATACTTACCAACTGCGGTTTCTCCAGAAAGCATGATAGCATCGGTGCCATCAAGAATAGCATTTGCAACATCCGTAGCTTCGGCACGTGTTGGTCGCACGTTATCGGTCATGGATTCGAGCATATGAGTAGCGGTTATCACCGGAATTCCACGTAGATTGGCCTTATGTATCAGTTCTTTCTGTACGATGGGAACTTCCTCTATTGGAATTTCCACACCGAGATCACCACGTGCTATCATCAAAGCATCGGTAGCGTCCATGATGTCATCGATATTTTCGACCGAGGGACCTCTTTCTATCTTCGCCACAAGGAATACTGGCCTTCCTTTTTTAGCAGCATGGTCCCTTATCTTCTGTATGTCGGAACCCTGCTCGATGAACGAGACACTGAAGCAGTTCACTCCCTCTTCCAATGCAAAATCCAGGATCTCAAGGTCCTTTTCAGTGACAGGATCAAGCAAAAGATCGATCCCGGGAAGATTCACACCCTTGTGGGATGAGAGCTGACCACCTACGATCACTTCACATTCAGCCTCATTGCTACAAATGCCACTGCACCTCATCTGAATGAAACCATCATTGAAATAAACATTCGACTTTTTGGCGATACAGTAAGGAAGCTTATCAAAGTCCACCGGAATAAGGTCCTTTGACCCTACGATCCTTTCAGTGGTCAGTTTCACCTTATCCCCCTTCTGTAAATTTATAGGGGAATCTTTGATCTCGCCTACACGTATCTTTGGTCCCGGAAGGTCTGCCATCACCGAAACAACAACGTTGAGCTCATCACACAGCTTTTTTATCAGCCGGATAACTTTACTATGGTCCTCGAAACTGCCATGCGAGAAGTTGATCCTCGCCACGTTCATTCCTGCAAAGATAAGCTCACGCAGCATTTCTTCCGAAGAAGAAGCAGGTCCTATAGTACATACGATCTTGGTCTTGTGGTCCGGCAGATTCATTTATCTCACTGCTCAATTATTGACTGGCTGACTTAAAACATTACCTTTTTTTGACCAGAGACTACAAAAAAAGAAGGGAAAAACAAATACAATTATTTCAACTCTTCAGTATCAGCAGAATAGACAATTGAATCGCGGGCGTAAATACCCCGCTTTTGTGAAGGATTTGCATCGAAAAGCTCTTTCATCTCATCAGAATGCCCTATAAATCTCTCATTAAGCATATTGATATAAGTGGTCAGTTCAACGATCTGTTCATCCAGATCAGCTATCCTATTATCCTTCTCATCCAGCTGGCGCTTAAGCTCATCTATCTGCCTCTGGATCTGCTTGAACGGGTCATTTTCCATATAGTATACCTCTTAAGAAATTATGAACGATAGATATCATGATCGTAGTGTGATTTAATGGCTACTGAACTGATAAAGGTTATTGTGTGAACTAACCAACTTGCATTTAAGATACCTTTCACAATTGGAATAGATGCATTTCTTTAAGCACCACATGAATTTTAAACAGAAGCCACAATAAGCCTAATAGGACTAGGATCTTTGCTACATCAATGTTTAAATCTACCACCCCGATCAAAAGATTGGTCTTTTGGCTTAAATGAATACTGTTCGTTTGAGATAGGTGCATTTGAGATATTGGTAACTGCAACATCAAAAACCAGTAAATATTTCAACTTCCTTTAGATATACTAAATGGGGGCTATCAATGAAAGACAAAAAAGACAAAAAAGACAAAAAGGAAGAAGATATCGAATTACCTTCATTGGATGATGAGATCGAAAGCTGGTGCGAGATATCCACTGAAAATTCCGATAGCAAGAGTGCTGATGACCTTGTGATCGATGAATGGTGCAAGGGTTCAGAAGGCGAAACTGATACAAAAAAAGCAACTGAAAAGAAAGATACAGAATAAAGCCTGTTGACCTTATTTTACTGCACTTATACAGAGATTCAGGTTCTTATTCCTATTTGTAGACTTATATTCCAATCCCATTCTTATTTTGGCAGATTTAGTTCTTAAGAATACTTATATCAGCCCTTATCCACAAGCACAGCATCCTCGATAATTACCCTCGCCGTATATTCATCCCTCTCGACAAGATCATACTTGTTTATCTGTATCCTCTTTTTGAACATTGGTGCATCGATGACAAAACTCTCGAACTCACCACCTTCCCCTGCAATGTTCAAGCCGATCTTTTCATTGAGCTTTACGAGCTTATCCACTTCATAAGCAGTAATTTCCTTTCCTACCCAGCCACTGTCAAGACCATAAGCAGCTATACTGCTGAAAATGAACCTGAATCCATTGTCAAGCAGTTCCCGCATTTCCTGCTCCTGGTCCATATGCCACAATGGTGAGAACACATCGAGGCCAAGCTCATTGCATATCTTTTCGATCCTGTCCTTCTGATAATTGGAATACAGTGCGCCTGTCACGATCCCTTCGAGACAGTATTCCTTCTTTGCTTCCAGGATGGCATTTTTTAGATCATCAAGCTCAAGCTCCTTCTCTCCCTCTGTAAAGGTCTCCAGAAGAGGGAATCCCATGGCTTCTGCCTGCAACCTTGACAGGTCGATGTTCGGGGTATGGAACATATATGAATCAGGATTTTTGCTTTTTATAGTGATCAAACACTCAATTGAATTTCCTTTTTCCTGCATTATATGCAATGCATAGCAGGAATCTTTGCCTGAACTGAAAAGAACGCCGAGTTTCACTTTATCTACTCTCCTGAAAACTATTGATATAATCGGTCTTATTCGCAAAACCTGCTCTTTTTGCAAGCTTCTTTAAAGCCTGATCGAACCTGCTACCATACTGAGCAGCTTTCTTCCCCCTCTCGGTCACATACTTTGGTAACCCAAGCTCCTCACCTGCCTTTCGCAGGATGATCTTGTTCATCTCATCGGAGATCTTATACTCTTTTGGAATAGCGAGGGCAAATTCCACAAACTTCTCATCAAGATAGGGAAGACGCACTTTCGCTCCCGTGAACGCCGCGACCGTATCATCGCGATACGTGTTCACTTCATGCATTTCCATGATATCCCTGATACAATCCTCATTTACAGATGCTGAACTTTTGAACCTGTTATATCCGGCAAAAAGTTCATCAGCTCCGGCACCTGCGAACAATATATTTATGCCATCATTCTTTGCCGCCTTACATGCCGCATACATCGTCAATGCGACACCTGTCTTCGGAACGGTCGCATCCTCTATCAAAGGGACAACTGTACTTAGATACTCTTCCACAGTATCGAGACCGATCTCATGCACATTTAATTCAAGTTCAAGCTCATCTGCCAGCTTTCTTGCACAGGTGATATCCGGTGACGGGACCTGCCCTGAAAGTCCCACCGTATAACAATTACATATTACGCCTTTGGCTTCAGCAAACCCTTTACAAAGCAGGGCGAGGATAGTGGAATCAATTCCTGCTGAGAACATTACACCAAAATCCTCATCCGGCACACGTATAGAGACCGCGTCTTTAAGCAAAGAAAGAAGACCATCCCGGACCTCCACAAAAGATCCCTGATGTTCTGCAAGTCCCTGCAAAAATTCTCTATCGTATACCTTTATAGTATCGTTTTTAAGATCGTAGCATAGGATCTGCCGAGGATCAAGTTCCACCACTTCATGAAGCCCGGACATCTCTATGAACTTCTTTTCCGAAGCGAATGCAAAACCGGAAGATACGTCATACCAGAGAGGTTTTATACCGATCCGATCTCTTGCGAGAAACAGTTTATCACCTATATGAAAGGCAATTGCATAAACCCCGCGAATAGTCCTTAATGAACTATCAAAACGTTGGAACATCTCATGATCACTGCAGTTATCAAGGCTGAAAGTATCCTGCAAAAGTCGTGTCAGAATTGACATGTTCTCCACAGCATCACAATGAAGTTCACACGCAAGCTCATCTAAATTGTAGATGTCAGTATCTCCGATAAATTCGAACTGGTCTGATGATGAACTCAATGGGGATGAAGCTGCCAGACTATCAAAACCTATCATGGCTTCATTGAGTGACATGGACTGTATTTCAGAGGCAGAACACACCTTATGAATACCATCGCCTGTATAGATGAAAGCTTTATAGTCACCACGAGATTCCATTTCATTAAAGATCTTAACCATACTGATGGAAGAAGAAGCTAATTTGAAGAAACCTGCGATTCTGCCCATGTAGTTTGAACACTTGTCTACCATATATTTATGTATCGGAAATTGACACATGGAATATATACAGTGATAAAATAAGACATCAAAATTACTGACTATTTAGTAATGAACCACTGATTATATATTCTAATTATGCACTAATAATGAAAGTCCTTTGGAATAAAAAGCCATAAAACATTGTATATTTGATAATCGGTATGCTTTTATTTATTGTTTCAAAAATAAAAAAGGAGTTAGACTTTAGTGGAAGGGAAAGGCAAGACAGTAGAGCAACTATTCCATATGGGATTCTATGCGGAATACCCGGATGAGAAGATAGAGTACTATTCTGCAGTACTTGAATCCGAATCAAAGGACCCCCTGTTATGGAACGAAGAAGCTATCGCATTGGTCTGGACCAACACCGGCATTGCATATTGCGACCTTAGCATTTATGATAAAGCCATCCACTGTTTTGAAAAGGGCCTTGAGCTCGACACCGATAATCCTGATATATGGTACAACAAGGGTATCGCTCATTCTTATGTTGGTGAGCATGAAGAATCGATCAGATCTTATTCAAAGGCTCTTGATATCGACCCAAAATATGATAATGCGTGGATAAATAAGGGAATTATATTTGACATGCTTGGCAGATATGAAGATGCAATTGAATGTTATGAGAATGTCCACAGTAGCATGGAACTTAATTCAAAATACACCATTAAATGGAACAAAAAAGGTGTCGCTTACTACCACATGCAAAAATATGAAGAAGCCATCACTTGCTTTGCAAAGGTCTTGAATGCAGATCCCGATTATAAAGATGCAAAGATCAATATGGCCGCAGCAATGGCAAAACTAAAACGCGATGAAGCATAATAATCAGATCCAGCCTTAAGTTGTACAGTCAGACAGATGATCCTTGATCTCATGAGGGATAAACTATTTTCAATGAACTGAAGAACAATATTAGAACACTTGCATTGCCAATTGCAAAGAATATTCCGATCTCACCAAATGTGCTGACCGTGATAGGCCTTGGCATCAGTTTTCTGGCTGCCATCGAATTCGCCACAGGGGATCTGATAATGGGAGCTGCATATATAATGATAAGTGGCATATTTGATGTTCTTGACGGAGCCGTTGCAAGGGTATCAGGGATGATAACACCTTTTGGAGGAGTACTTGATTCGGTATGTGACAGATATGCTGACGCAATTATCTTTGCCGGGATCATCTACGGTTCAATAACAGGCGTTATACATCAGCCCACATTCTTACAGGCACCATTGTGGCTATTATGTATAATCGCGCTGATCGGTTCTTACATGGTCAGCTACACGCGTGCCCGTGCCGAAGCCGCAGGCTCTTCATCAATGAACGTTGGTATCGCAGAGAGGTCTGAGCGTATGATCATACTGGTACTGGGAGCATTCAGTTCTCAGATCATGGTCGCAGTGGCACTTATCGCAATACTTACACACGTAACGCTTTTACAAAGGATATGGAAAGCCAAACAAACCTTATAAACCTATATATAAGATAATAATTTAAGGTACAAGATATCGATCAGATAATGACCACAACACATTAAAGAAGAGATCATTTTCAAAGCGATATTTTTAATTGCTTGGTGTCCATTAATAGCCATAATCACATCATAAGTAAACACAGAGGAAAAAAATGCAATACCGTGCAGAAGTAACCATAGAACGTAAGTCAGGAATGCTGGACCCTGAAGGCACTACTATCAAGAGAGCACTTGAACACCTTGGCTACCACACAAATGATATCAAGACCTCAAAGAGATATATCATCGATCTCGAAGAAGAGTCCGCAGAGCTGGCAGAGACTAAAGTTGATGAAATGTGCCAGAAACTTATTGCAAACCCGATGATCCATAATTATACGATCGACTTGAGGGAAGTTTAAATGACTATCGCCATCATTCAATTTGGTGGAAGCAATTGCGATCTTGACGTTCTGCATGTACTGGAAGATGTTGTCGGAACAGATGCAGAACTTGTCTGGTACAAGGAACACGACCTTGATAAGTATGAAGGTGCAATTATCCCCGGAGGATTCTCCTACGGCGACTACCTTCGCGCAGGTGCTATCGCATCAAGGACACCTATTATGGACTCCATCAAGAAGATGGCAGACGAAGGAAAGCCTATAATGGGAATTTGCAACGGATTCCAGATACTTACAGAATCAGGTCTCTTGGATGGAGCACTTACCACCAACGAATACCCAAAGTTCAGATGTGAATGGACGAACTTGAGGGTCGAGACGAACGATTCACCTTTTACATCCGCATTCAAGAAAGGAGAGGTCATCCGCATACCCATAGCCCACATGGAAGGTAATTTCTACGCAGATGAAGCAACCCTTTCGAAAATGGAAGACAATGATCTCGTAGCGTTCAGATATGTTGACAGCGAAGGTCATGTGACCGAAGAAGTAAACCCCAATGGTTCACAGGAGAACATTGCAGGGATACTCAGCGGCAACAGAAATGTAATGGGTCTTATGCCTCACCCTGAAAGGGTATCTGAAGAAGTCCTCGGTTCCAATGACGGGATCAGGATGTTCAAGTCAATGGTAGAGTATATTTCAAGCAGGTGAACACCTGTTATACTCCCATTATCTTTTTATTCTTTTTTTGGCTCTGTAGAAAACCTATTTTCCGTTTAATTTTAACATAAAATTTTAGGCATTGTTAACTAAACATAGCGAACTCTTTATTTCTGTACTTCATCAAAAGAAGAACAGAGTACTTCAGCATTTCAAGACTCTTAGTATAACACTTTGACTTTCTTCTCAATCTTGCCAGAAAGTGCCTAATTATGCTGT
>NZ_JAUVEY010000016.1:0-22958 GCF_030594565.1 Methanococcoides sp. | reverse complement strand
TCTCTATCAATGAGGGTAGAGAAGAAATATGACAGAGGCTACAGTTGTTCACAGAATCGGGATTCGACAATAGTACCGCATCAAAGTCGAATGTGTGCCCGGTTTCAACAACGCTATCATTAGATATTTCTACCATGTGGCAATCGACACACCCGATGGATGTAGGATGTGTGCCATCCACATATCCGGAAGTGCTCACCAATTCCCACTGTGCATGCCTTACTACCGGAGTGCTACCATCCATCACCAAACCTTCGGTATTATGGCAGTTCCCACACAGAAGTATCGAATCATCTATACGAGGACCAGTGTCATGAGGATCATGGCATGCAGCACATGAGATTGCCCATTCCTCCACCATTTCAAGCTCATGAGCGCCTTCCTCATCCAGAGCATAAGGTTCGGCATCTGCGATGTTCAATATGCCCCCATCGGTGCTCTTGCATGCAACACATGATGCCCCACGATCCAGGATATAAGGCTCAGCAATATCCGTGGGTTCCGAATGGCTTGCAATGGCCTCCATATCGAAGTCAGCTTCACCGAATTCGTTCCATTCATCATAAACACCTGAATGGCAGTCCCCGCAAACTTCAGAAGAAAGGCTTACGTCAGGCGAGGATGTGAACGGCGCAGAGATATGAGCATCAAAGCCGCCCGGTGATGCTGTATGACATATCTCACAGGATGCAGACCCGTGAGGTGATGAGCTCCAGACCGCATAAGTTTCCCCATGGCAGTCGCCGCATTCTTCAAAGTCTACCGCCCCCACAACAGTTGTTAAAAATAGCAATACTGTTGTAACTACTACTATTGATCTTAAGATTTCCCCCATCATATGAATCATTTTAATATTGGACATTCCGGACATATAAAGATTTCTGACACAGATTTCAGATTAGAGATTAGAGATTAGAGAGAATGTGATGTTAAAGCGAATAGGATGATTAAAAGAGAATGGGGATATCAAGGCCTTTCATGCGATAGCACAAAAGAACTGGTTTCAAAGCTTAAGAACCGCGGTGATCTGCTTGCTGTAAATTCTGAATTGTTTAGGATAGTGATTTGATTTTACTTTTAGTTAGAATTGTTTATCTAGTGAATTAATTTACTAAAACCGAACAATTAAATAAGCATAGTAATGATTTAATAATAATGGCTCCAAAAAAGAAACAACATTTTATTCCAAAACATTATATGAGGAATTTTTCTCAAAACAATGTGAATCTTTTTGTTTTTAATCTTAAAAGAAGACGTGGTATTCGTGGCAATATTAGTACTTTGTGTCAAGGCCATTATTTTTATGGAGCTGACTTAAAGTTAGAAAACTACCTTAGCAGGATAGAAGATGATCAAGCCTATTTATTTAAGGATGTTATTAATTATCAGTCTCTTAATTTTTTAACCAGAGATTCGTTTAATTGTTTGCGATTGTCTCTACTATTGCAACGTACTAGAACAAAAGCTGAAAAGAATAAATCTAATCAGATATTTGAAGCTTTTTCTTCAAAATATATAAAACCAATGATGAAGTCAGATGAGTTTCTCAAAAAGTGTAAACGTACAGCGAGTTATATAGATTCTTGTAAAATTAAATGCCCCGATTCATATAAATTAACGATGGAAGCGGCGTTAAAAAATGTGGATTTTATAATGGATTTGGAATATGTGCTTTTAATTAATAAAACAAGTCAAAATTTTATTTTTGGCGATAATCCGGTTGTATTTTACAATTATAAAAAAATTAAAAATAATAGTTCGATTGGGTGTAAATCGAGTGGTTTACAAATATATTATCCCATATCCAATAAAATAATACTTGCCTTATTTGATAATGATATGTATGATATTAAAAAAGACACTAATACCACAATATTTGTGACAATGGAAAAAGATGTTGATGCGCTTAATACGCTGCAATTTTCCAATTGTCTTGATAATGTATATTATTCAGAAGAATCTGATATAATGTATGTAACTAATTTACATTCAAAATTTAAAAATTCATTCGAAAAAAAGGAACCTATTATTGAGACTTTGGATAGTAAAGAATTGTCTAATAACTGTCGAAGTGATATTGATGTGCTGTACTTAGCTGACACTCCTTTTAAACTTAAGTTGTCGTTTATTAGATTGAACAAATACGCAAGTATGCGGTATAAAAATTCAAATAAGGTGAATTTGAATAAAAATCCAGTTTCTGTTTTAGTTCGGCGGAATACAGTAAATAAGACTATTCGGGATATAATTGATTCAAATGAAAAACGAGGTCTTGTTTAATTTTTTGTATTTATCAATTAGTTGATATAGATGAAGAGTATTTTACTTTTTATGAAAAATTACAAAACTGATATAAATAAAGGATTAGTCTTTTTACTGGTTCTGACTTTAGTTCTTTTCTTTGCTCTGTTGCAGTATTCAATCGAAAATAAAGTGCCATATTCTGTTTATTATTCAATGATAATCGGATTTGCTGGTCTTTTATTTGTGGTTTATTCACTTATTGCCAACATATTTTCAACATATGAAAATGTTACAAATCGTGAAATTGTGTTTATTCATAAACAGTTTGATGATCTTTACATCCCCCTATACAAGAAATTGGGTAATCCGAACGATATTTCTTTTTTTGATATAATTCCATATTTGTATCTTGCTGAAAGTGAGTTGAAGATGTTTGAAAATATTTATAAAGATGTCTTTTATAGCAATGAAACCGCTGTTTTTAAATCAGAATCCGCTTTGACTAATTCATTAAAGGACGCTCTAAAAAAAGACATGGATTATTTAGATAAAAGGTTACAGAATTTGAGGTCGATTAATAAAATATAATTAACCTGTTTTTACTCAAATTCCCTCTATCCTGCTATACTTAAGAATATACTCCCCATCGGTATCTTAACCTACATAGCAGAGGGACAAAAATACTACAATTATTAATATCTACTTTGATGTATAAAATATAGTACAATCAAAGTAAGTAAATCGATCACATCAAAAAAAGCACTCAAAAAGAATTATACGCCGAGGGGGAGATTCGAACTCCCGAGGGGTCAAGCCCCACAAGCTTTCCAGGCTTGCGCCCTACCACTAGACTACCTCGGCAAAAATGCCAGATTCGTGCTGACCGGCGTTTATTTCGCCTTCCAGCACCTTGGATAAATAGCGGCATCCATTATTACCCTTTCGGTAACACAAGCTATGCCGTGACTTTCGTTTTCAAGTTCATCTGCATCCATAGAGGACCTACAAAGTGCCACAGCTTCCCCTTTTAGAGTGAAAACGGCAATTTTGTCATCTTTTTTGATGCATTTACTGAATGAAACGATCCCCGGAACTGCAAGGGAAGCACCTCTGCAAACAGCATCTACAGCACTATCACGAATGATAATTTTCGGCAGATGGGACAGACCTTCTTCCATTGGACGTACCAATTTGCGTAGTTCAGACTCATCGCCATCTTCCTGCCAGAACACGCATGCATCCTTGAGGTCATATAGAGATACAAGAGTATCTTCCCTGAACGGACCTGTTCCGGTTCTGCGAAGCTGCTTCATATGCCCGCCACAACCAAGGACCAGACCAATGTCATGACAGAGCTTGCGAAGATACGTACCTGCCTCACAGCCCACCCTCATGAGCACTTCCCTACCTTCGATCTCAAGAACGTCGAGGTAATAGATGTTCCTGATCCTCAATTGCCTTTTGACAGCAGAGATAATTGGAGGTGTCTGGTAGATAGGGCCTGTGAATTCTTTGCATGCTTTTCTTATCTTCCTTTCAGGAATGTCATCATGCAAATGCATAACACATATGTACTCTTTTCCGGAAAGACGCAGAGCTGAGATAGCTTTTGTTGCCTTGCCAAGCATCACGGGGAGCAAACCTGTTACGTGTGGGTCAAGTGACCCGGAATGTCCTGCTTTTTTTACACCGAGCATATCCCGCACCCATGCTGTGACCTCGTGACTTGTCGGACCTGTTGCCTTATCGATGTTCACAACACCCATGTTAATATACTCAAGGATCGGCCGGTCCCTAGGAGGACAACCGTATGCTGCATTGGTAGTTGCGTGGAACTTTTCCACCATTATATCCACATCTTTGGAAAAACGTTTAGATGAAACCATGAACTAAAAACTCCATTGATAATTAAAAACTGCCACAGGCATCAATTGCTTTCTTAAGCATGTCTGTGATCACAAACTGATCCCAGCGACTGGAATCGACCACCAGGTCATAGACAGAGAGATCATTGATATCAATGGAATGGATCTCTTTGTAACGAAGAGCTTCTGAAGCTTCGCGCTCTACAGTTTCTTGCATGCGCACTTCAAAGGAAGAACCTTCCCTGTCAACTATTCTCTTAACACGCACTTCAAGAGGGGCTTTTATCCATATTTTAAGCGCTTTTTTTGCCATTTGACCAGCAAGTCTGCCCTCGAGTATAAGATTATCTGAAGAATTAGCTATATCCGATTGTCTCTTATCTATCTCGACATCAATGCTTGGATCGGATTCGGCAAGACGACCGAATTCAGCAAGGGTCACGCCACGTTCTTTTGCAAGACCCCTGAAAACATCACCTGCGGATATCACCTCCACAGAATAATGTTCGGCCAGCAGCTTCCCCACAGTAGTGGTTCCACTGCCAGGCAAACCACTAATAGTCAGTAGCATACTTAGACGCCACCGATATTAAGTGCTTTACGTACTACCTGACTAATAGCCAGTGATGTAATGAAATACCAGAAGATCCAGTACTGGATAGGACCTATTACCGTCTCGACCAATATCTGTTCTCCCCAGAATGGAAATACAAGGAATGCACCCGGATGACCACTTATGTAGTGGTATGCCCACATGAAGAGTGGGAGAGATATTATACTGATGTATGCCATTGGCTTGAACTGCTGTTTTGACATCTCCATCTGGTCGCCCATCATATCAGCACGCTGCTCTTCCAGTTTTTTTACCATATAGGTGTTCTGGGAAAGCTGTGCTTCCCGGAATTCCTTCTGGAATGACTTCATGCGCTCCTGTGTGTTGCGCATCAGGTCCCAGTCAATTGTATATTTCTGTATGAGGGATGCATAAAGAGCAGTTATAGCTGCCATTATGAACAGCATTATGTGGAAGTTACCTTCACCGACCATCATACTGATAGGGTCCATAAAGACACCCATGATGGCACCTATGGCCTCCCTACCATCCTCCCCAAGTACGACAATGCCTATCATTAAAGAAATACCGACCGCCAGAACAAACTTTTCTGCGGTCTTTTTGAAATTAGAATCTGCCATGCGTCACACCTGTTTTTCGTTTATTTGTACTGATCAAGGATATTACAGATATCCGAAAATACCCGATCTATTGCACCAGTACCGTCGATATCCACAAGAAGACCTTTCTCCTTATAATAGTTAATGAGAGGTTGGGTCTTTTCCTTGTATGAATCAAGTCTCTGACGAATAACATCTTCCTTATCATCATCACGCTGGTAAAGCTCTGCACCACATGCGTCACAGACATTCTCCTTTTCAGGAGGGTTGAACTTCATGTGATAACTTTCACCGCATGTACACATGTGCCTGCCACAAAGGCGGGTGACAAGCTCCTCATCGGCAACATCGATGTCCAGCACAACCTCTAAAGGCATGCCGATCACCTCAAGAATAGCAGATAAAGCATCTGCCTGAGGAGTTGTCCTTGGATAACCATCGAGAAGATAGCCGGGCTTACAATCGGATTCAGCCAGACGGTTCTTTATGATACCAATAAGTACCTCATCAGGAACCAGTTCGCCTTTATCCATGTAGCCCTTTGCTTCTTTACCAAGTTCAGTACCATCACGTACATTGGCCCTCAGAATATCACCGGTAGATATGTGAGGGATCTGATAGTGCTTAGCGAGTTCTTTGGCCTGGGTGCCTTTTCCTGCACCCGGTGGACCAAACAATACAACATTCATCAATATATCTCCATTTTTTTATTATTCCCGCCCGAAGAACGATCTGACCATTGGATGCATTTCCATCATCTGTTCAGATGCAATATCCTCATACAAGCGATACACAATACTCACGGTAAGCAATAGTCCAGTACCTCCGGCACCACCTATGGTACCGAGCATACTTGCCAGAAGCGTCAGTGCACCGATGAAAGCACCACCAATGATAGTGACCTTCGGGATGTACCTGAGCATTACTTTCTCTATACTTCCGACATTACGCCTGAAACCTGGGATCTGCATACCTGAATTGAATACCTTCTGAGCAGTTGGTTTTGCACCCATTCCGGTCGTTTCGATCCAGAACAGAGCGAATATGATACCGCCACCGATCAGGAAGACCGCATCAATGAACACATGCAAACCGACCTGCCACATTGATGGCACAGCAACACCATAGCCTGTGAACGTCTCCCTCACAAGTGATGGGATCCAGTCATATGGACTGTTGATCGGTGAAATATAATACATGATGCCGTTGATGGGCGTTGAACCGGAATATTCACCAAATATGTTGATACCACGTCCTGAAAGCAGCAGACCTATCATCTGAAGGTTTGCCTGAAGTGCCCTGACAAGGATCATCGGAAGGACTGAAGCATAGATCAGTTTTACAGGGAACCTGCCCCTGGCACCTCTTACTGCACTGTGTGCAAGAGGGATCTCTATACGAGTACTTTCCGCGAACACGACAATCAGGAATATAGCTATCGTAGTGATCAGTGCAAGTATCCCACCTCTGATGAGCAGGAACATTACTCCTTCACTGGTTGCGATGTAATCCAAACCAACATTCTGAACGATGTATATCCACTTTGGAAGGATACCAATTGGAAGACCTGTGGTGTCAATACCCCAATTGAACAGACCTGTTACGATCTGCTGGGAAACACCAGCCACGATGAAAAGTCCCACACCGGACCCAATTCCCCATTTTGATACGATCTCATCCATGAAGAGGATAAGGACTCCACCAATACAGATCTGAACGAAGATTATTCCTGTAACGACACTTGGAGTTACACCAAGTGCAGATGCCACACCCACATCAGGCATTATGTAACCACCAACGATCTGTGGCAGAGCTTCAAGAACGATCATAACAAAGACCATGAATTTCTGTGCACCCTGGAAGAATGCCTGGTCTGCGGGATCGGACATATTGAGTTTGATGACGTCAGCACCAACAAGAAGCTGAAGTACGATAGATGCTGTGACGATAGGACCTATACCCAGCAGCATCAAAGAACCAGATGCTCCTGCAAAGAAAGCACGATATTGTTCAAACAGGTCAATGGAATCACTTGAAAGACCAAACAGTGGAATATTCGCCAGAGCGAAATAAAGCACTAGAATTCCAAGAGTCCACATTAACTTGTTTTTAAAATGCACATGCCCTTCCGGACTAGCTACGGCGGGCAATCTATTAAAAATCGGTTCCAAACTCTCCCTGAGACTCATTAACTACACCCTTTGATTAGGTTTGAAATCCAGAATAACTGGAAAACAAATTAAGTAGCACAGTATAAGATAAACAACAAATATAAAAGTAATGTCTTAAAAGACATTACTCCTTAAATTCTACGCAGGATCCACCTGCAGTTTCGATCTTGCCCCTTGCAACTTCTGAGAAGTTGCATGCAGTAACAACCATATTCTTTGTTACTTTTCCGGTACCAAGAACTTTTTCGATTTCCAGATCTGCAAGGTCGATGACATATGCTCCAGCTTCAAGCTTTGCAAAGCCATCTTCTACGAGCTGATCTGCAAGTTCATCAAGTTCGCCTACATTCACTACAGAAACGTCATGGATCGCCTTTAATGGGCGGGAAAAACCACGTTCGCTTCCACGTATGTAACCGAGCTGAAGAGCCCTTGTGAAGTGGTGTTTGTTTTCACCAGATCTACCACGGCCACCACGGTTACCTGCACCGCGCCGGTTCTTGGTAGTTCCGCCACCACAGGTACGGGAACCCCTGAACTTCTTTGTGTTGCATTTTCTGCTAGTCATAACATCACCTCATCTTGTTCAAAAGTGCCTTGATATCATCGCCATGGTTTCCAAGGACACCGCCCTGCTGAGCAGTCCTTTTGATACCAGCATGTCCCTTCCTTGGAGGGTGAAGCCTGAAAACAGGTTTCAACAATGGGACATCGGTGATCTTTGCATCACCATTGACAAGAGCTTCTGCAAAGGAAGCAATGGAAGCAAACTCAGAGTTTTCCTTCACATATTCATTGGTAAGGCGAGCATCGCCCTCCAACCTTCCACGATTGCCGAGTATCTCAGTCAATGATTCAACATCGACAGTACCGTATGCGACGTAGTCCTTTGCCTTCTGGATCATACCCTTATTGTTAGGGGTATCCTGAAGGAAGACGCAATGGTTGACCTTGTGTAAACGGAGCATGCCGAGGGTATCCTCGATCTTGCCGCTTACATTTACCTGGCCTCTAACTCTAACTACTGCGAACATTTTTAGGCCTCCGTCTCATCGAAAACGATTGGACGCCTTACAGTGCCCGTGTTCATCAAAGCATTGTATGTTGCCTTTGCGAAGTTGAGGGTTGTCCTAGTCTGACCTTCGGTACGTGTCCAGACATCTTTGACGCCTGCTTTTTCAAGCACTTTTCTTGCAGTGCCTCCTGCAGCAAGACCAAGCCCACGAGGAGCAGGCTTGAGAACCACAGTTACACTACCTGCTTTACCATTGACTTCAGAAGGAACGGTGTGTGGAAGTCCACAGCCACATTCCCATGATCCGCATCCACGTTTGATACGTGTGATGTTGATCTTTGCATTGTCAATAGCTTTTCTGATAGCAGGTCCTACCTGTACATCTTTTGCCTGACCAAGTCCTACGAAACCGTCTCCATTTCCAACGATAACAGTAGCCCTGAACTTGACACGCCTTCCGGAATCAGTCATTCTCTGAACCATGTTAATGTCGAGAACTTCGTCCTCAAGTTCAGGTAATAATAGATCTACTATTTTTGATTCCCTTATAGGCAGACCGGAATCCATAGCTTCATCCATGGATGTGACCTGTCCATCAAAGACAAGCTTTCCGAGCCTTGTCTGTGGAACCCATTCTTCATTATATTCATATGCCATATTAACCACACCTTAACTGAACTCGGCAAGGATCTTTTCCTTTACTGCATCGAACACTTCAGGCAGATTTGATCCTTCCATGTATTCTGCAACGTGTTCTCCCCTTATGCGCTCATCGGATGGGAACACTGAGGAGTTGTGAGGAACATCAAATCCAGCATCAACAACACCTTTGAGTGCTGCATAGACACGGGAACCTACAGATGATGACTGAATACCGATATCCAACACACCGCTCTCGTAGCCTTCAGCAAGTGCCTTGTAACCAAACAAGAGCCCTGTGAGGTATGCTGCGGTAGTGTTACCGGCAGATCCTTCATAGCCATACTTTGCAAGCTCTTTAGAGATCGCGGATGACATTGTTACATCCCCATTTGCATCAGGTGCAACAAGCTGTATCTGCATGTGCCTTGCGCTCTTACGCACGACAACACGATCCTCTCTTGACAAAAGCAACCTGAGTCTCTGGTGATAATCTGTACGCCCTTCCCTTCGTCGCCTGAACGCGACTTTATAACGGGGTCCTGTAGCCATATTAGATCCTCCACATCAGTTTAACATTTAAATTTGTTTTCATTATTCATTCCTCAGGCTTACTCTTTCTTTGCAATATTGAGGTGTGTTTCCATATGAGCCAAGTTCTTGTACTCGCCACCCTTTGCCTTACGGTAAGCTTTGCAGAATGCGGATTTATCAAGTGTACCATCTGCTCGAAGCTCTTTGAGCCTCCTTCTGAGAGCACGGATCTTCTTCATCCACTGTTCTTTTCGAGGATTACGTGCACCCTTTGTACCTTTACGGGAACCATGTCCCTTACGGTGACCGTACCTGCGTTTTGCATCCCTTGCTCTTGCTCGTCCACGGCTAACGCCTTTCACAGCTTCTGCTTTAACGCTTCCACTTGCGATAAGACCACGGATATCTTCCCTTGTGATAGCAACAGCGATCTCGCTGGATGCTTCAGGATTCAGCCAAACTCTGTGAACGCCACATCCAAGCACTTTAGCTGCAAGTCTTTTTTGGTTTGTGAGATCAGTCATCTCACTCACTCCTTGCTGGGTTCAATATCTTGATGCCCATTTCTACAGCTTTTGCTTCAATAATAGCTTTCTTCCTTGCGCCAACAGTCCTTCCGATCCTGATAGCCTCAAGTGAAGCATCAACACCTTCTATTCCTGCAAGATTGTTCACAAGAACTTCTGAGTATCCAGATGGATGAAGACCTTTCACTGCCTTAGGACTTCCATATCCTGCCTGCACAACTGAACCTTTTGCTTTAATGCCTTTGCGCAGTTTACCCTGAAGACCTCTTGGACGTCTCCAGTTAGAATCCAGACGCTTGTACTTGTGTGAATCGGCCCTTTTGAAATCAGGCTTTTTGCCCTTCTGGACCTTTCTTACATTGAAAAGTCTCTTGGACTCTACATCAAGTGCAAGTTCGGTGGACACTGCTTCCTTCATGTTAGTTTCATTAACTGTATCTTCCATTCAGATCACCTACAATATCTCTCTTACACTCGCTTGTCTACGATGTATATACCATCCTGGAACACACGAGGGTCGAAGCGCTTGATCTTGGTCTTCTGCTCAATGTTAGCAGCGGTCTGGCCGACATCTTCCTTGTTGATACCGGAAACAATTACCTCATCGCCGCTTGCCTTTACAGAGGTTTCACCGAGGATATTTGATACCCTAGGCTTCTTCTCACCAAGGAAATTGTTGATGACGAACTGCTTGCCATTGACCTTGATCTGCATTGGAAAGTGAGAGTAGACCACTTTCATATGGTACTCAAAACCATCCACAACACCTTTCATCATATTGGTGATGTGGGAGGTATATGTTCCAACCATTGCTCTCTGTTTTTTCCTCGATGAAGCAGAGTCAACGATAATTTCTGAACCGTTCACTTCAATATTCACGCCTGGATACCACAAGAATCTTGTATTGGTACCTTTGGGCCCTGAAGCAGACAGGACGTGCTTCTCAAACGTCACTGTCACACCTTCAGGAATCGAGATTATTTTCTTGATTTCTTTTGCCATATCATCTCACCCTTAATCTTAGTATACAAATGATAATAACTGACCACCGACATTGTTCTCACGAGCCTCGTACTGGGAGACTACCCCATTAGGGGTTGTGAGGATCAATACACCAAAGTTCTTAGCAGGAAGGAATTGTTTCTCCCATCTCTCGAACTCAGTTACTCCTACGGAGTAGCGTGGCTTGATAGCTCCACATTTGTTAATACGTCCAATAAGTTCAACTGTATAAACTCCAGCCTTACCATCTTCTACGAACTCAAAATCACCGATATATCCACGGTCATTCATGACCTTAAGGACATTTCCAATGAGTTTTGATGCAGGTCTGATCGTACAGGAATCTTTACCAACAGCTTCTGCGTTCTTGATCATAGATAACGCATCAGCAAGAGGATCTAATAATACCATATCTGTTCACCTCACGAATATTTTTCAAATCCCATGTCATGGGCAATTTCCCTGAAACAATGCCTGCAAAGATAGATCCCATACTTGCGCACAAGACCCTGCTTTCTGCCGCATCTTTTACACTCGTTTGCGCCTCTTCCAAAATTCTTCACTGTCTGAGTCATCATTATACCTCCACAGCATACTTATCCTTAAAGAAAGATATCGTATCCTCTTTTGTGATCTTGTGGGAAGTTGGTATCTTTCGTTTTGCGATCCTTCTTTTGCTCACCCTGTAACCAGGACGATTTACAATCACAGCGATATCCATTCCAAAGATACCGATGTTTGGATCGTATCTCATGCCTGGATAATCGGTGTGCTCTTCAACACCAAATGAAACGTTACCAAAGATATCGAACTGAGATTCGTCGATCTTTCTTTCAACGATTCCCAATGAAGTCTCAAGAAAACTTTCTGCTGCTTCGCCACGAAGTGTGACCTTACATCCGATAGGTTCTCCCTTTTTGATAGTGAATGCTGGAAGTGTCCTCTTTGCATAGCTCCTGACAACTGTCTGTCCGGTAACTGTCTCAAGGATACTCTCTGCATCAACAAGGTGCTGACCACTTTCACCAACGCCCATGTGGACGACTACCTTCTCGACCTTAGGATTTCTCATTGGATTACTCAACAGTTTCACCACCTATGAAGATCTCTGGCTTGGATTCACCGATCACGAACACATAATCTTCGATGGTCTCGAATTCGGTCTCACCGGAAATAGTAACTGTGTTGTTCTTGGAACTTTTCACTGTGTTGATATCTTTGATAGATCCAACTTCGCCTGCATGGCTTCCACCAACGATCATTGCAAGATTGCCCACTTCATATTTGATGTGTTTGACGATCTTTTTGTCTGGAACGGACAGGACTATTGAATCCTTGGTGTTGTAATCGTTGGAACCAATGATATTGACACCATCGTTAAGACGCATCTGGGTCTTACCTTCTTTGATAGAGGTCTTACCTTCAATGCGGCACAATTTGTCAGCACCTGTTCCATCAAGTTTGTTCAGCACAAGTCTGCTCTTTCCATCGAGCATTACGCGGTATTCCACGTTGTTCAATGGGATGGTAATAATATCCATCAGACCTACAGGGAACCTAAGGTCCTTTCTTGCTACTCCGTCAACAAGTACATTGCCTTCAGAGAGTACTCTCTTTGCTTCTGCGCGGTTATCGACAACACCGAGCATATCCCTGAGTATGACTGCTAATGGGATGCTCTGGAGTCTGTTGTGAGGACCAGGCCTTGTGGATGTTATCCATTTGTTGGATTTCTTTGAAATCTGCCAACTTCTTGGGACAGATATCCTCTTTTGATGAGTGGCCACGAATTCACCTACCTCTTGATAATATTGAATCTCTACGTTTATCGTTCATTTCTAGTGATGTGATCATCACATTTGAAGGATAGATCGGCCTTGGAACCTCGGTTCCATCCACCTTGCTGACAGAAACACCTTCTACAACAATTGTTCCGCTCTTCAAGGATAATGCCTCGACCTTTCCTTTAACACCTGCATGGTCGCCACGCATCACAATTACAGTGTCACCTACAATGACATTTGCACTGCGACCGTACTTACCACGAAGGTCCTTTGACAGAGGTGCCGCCATGTACTTCTGCTTCATGTGAAGTGGAGCCTCGTAACGTGCTTTTCTCTGTTTCCTTGGCTGTTTTGATACCATATTTAACACCTCACACAATCATAGATGCAGTTGTACCGATCTTAGGGAACCTTTCTGCTGCTTCTCTTGCAACAGGACCTTTGATATCAGTTCCTTTTGGAATGCCTTTGTCATCCACGATAACTACAGCATTGTCCTCGAATGCGACCCTGAGCCCATCTGGACGACGGAATTCCTTCTTCTGGCGTACAATGACTGCGTAAAGGATCTGCTTACGCATTTCCGGAGTACCCTTCTTTACAGATACAACACACATGTCACCGATGCCTCCTTTAGGCATCCTGTTCTTTACACCTCTGTACTTCTTGACAGAGATAATCTCTACAGTACGTGCTCCAGTATTATCAACACATTCTATCTTAGCGCCAGCATTCAGTGCACGTGGGATCTTTGAACGAATACCCCTCATGCCTTCACCTCCGCCTTGACAACTACGTATGATTTTGTTTTACTGAGAGGTCGGCATTCCACGATGGTCACAATATCTCCAACCTTTGCATCAATGCAAGGTGGATTGTGAGCGTGGATCTTTGATTGCCTCTTCTCATATCTCTGGAATTTATTTATAAGCTTTTCACGCCTCTGTTGAATTACCACTGTACGATCCATCTTGTCGCTTACAACAGTACCGACGAGGATCTGCCCCCTTACGGAGAGTTCGCCATGGAATGGACAATAAATATCATCACATTCCTTTGTTGGCTCTGGTATATCCAATCCAATGTCTTTTGCCATGATTATTACCTCATGCGAATTTTCCTAATGTTCTTGACTCTATTCTCGGGTTGTGAGAGCAATAATGTCCCGTATATTTTAACACGTTGATCGTGATCGGCAGATGATGATGGAAGATTGAACACAAACGTTGTCCCGTTCTTTGGAACCATTTTTTCGTGCATATCTTCCGTTTCGATAACAAGCATATTGCGCGTCTCGTTTATTACTCTGCCACAAATATTGATTAATTTGGGATTTGTTGACTCAAATACTTCCGCATAAAGCCCGATAAGCTCGTGAAAGATCAAATTAGAAGGCGATGCTTCCAATTCAGATCTCCTTTAATTCGTGCTGAATCGTCTTTATCTTTGCGACTGTCCTTCTAAGCTCTCCGACCCTGCCAGGATTATCAGGAGCGCCACCTGCAGATGCAAGTGCACGTTCACGGATAAGTTCACCGCGGATCTTTACAAGCTCATCCTCACGTTCGTGAGGGGTCATGTCCCTTATTTCTTTTGTACGAAGAATTGCCATGATCAGCCCTCCCTGTGCATACGTCCGGTTGGATGCCAGTAATCGTGGCCACCATGTTTGTGTTGCCACACACCGTTGACTTCACGGCGCTCTTCTCCTTCCTCGGTAACAGATTCGCCGGTAATTACATCAGCTTCTACTTCGGATACTGCCACTTCTTCAACTGTCTCTTCAACGGTCTCAGCTTCAGCCTTTGCTGCTTCTTCGACTACTGCTCCCTCAGCTTCTGCGACTTCACCTTTAGCTTCTACCTCAACGAGTTCCTCGATACCTGCGCTCTTCTCTTCTTCAACAGGAGTAGAAACCAATGAACCAAGTTCTTCGGCGTTCTTCAACCTGTATGAGTCTGGAAGAACTGCATCTGGGTGAATGATACGTACTTTACAACCAAGGGTACCGAGTTTCTTGACAGCGACAGCAAAACCATCATCGACTATATCATCGACAGGCTTTCCTGCATGTTTGATGTAACCATTGACCATCTTCTCTACCCTTGACCTTGAACCAGTCAATTTACCAGAGATGACAATCTCGCAGCCAAGTGCACCAGCATTCATGACAGCACGCATGGTGTTGTGTCCAGCCTTTCTGAAGTACCATCCACGTTCGATGGAGGATGCAAGTCTTGATGCCATCATCTGTGCATTGAGTTCCGGCCTCTTGACTTCCTGTGCATCGATCTGAGGATTGTCCAGATCGTATAATCGGTCTACATCACGAGTGAGCTTCCTGATTACCTTTCCAGCCTTTCCAATAACCATACCTGGTTTTTCAGCATATACTGTGATCTGGGTTCCCATAGGAGTACGGTTGATATCCATACCACCATAGCCAGCCCTGCTGAGTTGTTTTGCAAAATATTCATCCATGGATGCTTTTACATATCCATCCTGAACAAACTTTTTCTCTACAGCCATTAGAGCACCTCGCTTATGATCATCTCAAGATTTACAGTTTCTGTGTTCTCTGGACTTGCCCTTCCGCGAGCCCTTGGTCTCATACCATGGATCACACGGCCACGGTTCATTGCTGTATGTGCAATGAACATATGTTCCGGGTTTAAGCCTTTATATTCTGCATTACTTTCTGCATTCTTGAGCAACTTAAGCATCTCAGATGCCACCTTTACAGGATAGCGGCCTGCTGCCATTGGTCCCTTTCTGTGACCTAAGCTGTCATTGTGCCTTCCGAAAGGTACTGCCTGCTTCAAGATAACAACATCTTCAAGATATTGTCTTGCTGCTTTTGTGCGCATACCCTTGATAGCCTTGCAGAGTTCACGGGATTTCTTAGGTGAAATGTGAAGCTCTGAACCCATTGCTTTCGCACTGGTCTCAGCATCAAGCTCTGTAGTATATTTGATCCTTGCCATTCATATCACCTTATTTCAATGGTACGAACTTACTGGAACGTGTTGCACCGACACCAGCGCTTCCGTGGGAAACCCTGTTACGAGTAGGTGAATATTCACCGAACCTGTGCCCGATCATTTCAGGCATGATCTCCTCGATCTTCACGAACTCTTTGCCGTTATAGACCTCGAGAGCCTTGCCGATCATTTCAGGGAAGATAATCATGTTCCTGTAATGAGTACGCACACTTTCCTTTCCGTCTCTGAACTGTTGTAGAATTCCCATCTGTGAATCAGAAAAACCCCGGCGTATAGACCGGCGTTCCTGTGCAGGCAAGAGTTCTGCAAAATCCTCAAAGCTCATTTCCTGGAGCTGTGCTACCGTTTTACCACGGAAGGTATATTCTCCTTTTCGCTTTGGTAACCTTGAAGTTGATTTTTTTGCCATGTTAATACCTCTTTACTTTTTTCCGGTCCTGCGTGCTGCGATATGACCAACCTTTCTACCTGGTGGTGCATTCCTGCTGACTGTGGTCGGCTTACCTGGATGCTTTCTGTTACCTCCACCGAATGGGTGATCGACAACGTTCATAGCAACACCTGATACACGAGGGTACTTAGCTGCCCTTGCTTTCATCTTGTGGTATTTCTTTCCTGCTTTAAGGAATGGTTTGTCAATCCTACCGCCACCAGCAACAATACCGATCGTTGCTCTGCATTTTGGATGGAACCACTTCAACACACCGGATGGCATCCTGACAATTACTTTGCTTAGCTCACGGGATACAAGTGTTGCATAAACACCTGAGGAGCGTGCAAATTGCCCACCATCGTTTGGTTTGGATTCAATGTTACAGATAGGGATACCTTCAGGGATCTCTGCAAGAGGAAGCGTGTTACCTGGCTTGACCTCTGCGGAAACACCGCAGGAAAGATTTTCGCCAACAGAAATTCCCTCAGGAACAACTATAAACTGCTTCTTTCCGTTCTCAAAAGCGACCATTGCAATCGGAGCTGACCTTGCAGGGTCATGTTCGATACCGATAACTGTACCATTTAGAGTGCTTTCCTCATCCACACGTGGGTGTTTAAGTTCAGCTTTATACTTATGGGATGGAGCCCTGTATGTTGGACTTCCACGACCTCTGTTCTGGGATATAATTCGTTTAGTCATGGACTTTCACCTCACACCAATCCGATCCTTGTTGCGATCTCATGTGCAGCATCCGGCTCATTGAATGTCACCAGTGCCTTTTTCAAGCCTTTCATTGTGGTCATGGTACAGACTGACTTCACAGTAAAGCCATACATCTTAACCACATCGTTTTCCACCTGAGTCTTGTTAGCACGTGTATCAACAACGAACTGAAGCTTATTTTCGTCCATGAGCATCATTGCTTTTTCAGTGATGAATGGATATCTGATAGCATTCATAAGAACATACCCTCCATGTTGGTTATTGCAGATTGGGTCCAGACGGTAAGTCTGCCTGCATGGGTACCTGGTGCAAGAAGCTCTGCGTTAAGAGCAGATACTGTTGCAACATCAACACCTGGAAGGTTGTTTGCTGCCTTGCTGAGCGGGCTTTCTTCGCCTGTGACGATCAAAACGCTCTTTCGGTTCTTGTACTTACGTCCCCTGCGTTTACCTTTACCTGCCCTTATGTGTTTACCCTCTTTAGCACGGATAATATCATCATAAAGACCTGCTGCCTGAAGGAAACTGATGACCTCTTTGATCTTTACAAGATCTTCGATCGCATCATCTGCAACGAAAGGAACCTCTGCAGTGAACTTGTGGCCACGGGCCTTTACAAGATCAGCATCGATAGTTGCTGCAATTGCAGATCTGACTGCAAGACGTTTTTCCTTCTTGTTGATCTTCTCTGTACGGTCGGTCTCTGTCTTTGGTGGATGTGCACGCCTACCTCCCACTGCCTGTGGAATTCTTGCGACACGACTACCATTTGAGATCCTCGGAACCTGTGCAACGCCTCTTCCTGATCCCCAGGAGTGTGCTGACGTCTGCATACCTGCATAGAGCTTGGTACCGTATGGCTGGAGTCTGTTTGCCTGAGCAGAGAGGACCGCCTTCTTGATAAGGTCAGGTCTGAAAATCTCACTGAAAACTTCCGGCAATGCAATCTCGCCTTTGGAATTTCCTGATAAATCTATAATATTTGCTGTTGTCATTCACATCACCCCTGCAGTGTTTGAGTGCTAACGTGCATGATCTGAGGCTCGCCAATGCTGGATACCTTTGACCTTGTTGGCTCCCTGAGTCTGATCAACCTTTTGGATGGACCTGGAACACTTCCTTTGATAAGGATGTAGTTTCCACGAACAAGACCGTAGTTAACAAAACCACCAGCTGGATTGACCTCATCAACATCAGAGGACATCTTCAAGATCCTCTTGTTGTAGTCGGTTCTCTGGTGATAGCCCATCTGACCTGCCTGTGGAACTCTCCAGCTCACGTGTGCAGGAGTCCATGGACCTAGTGTACCTACCTGTCTCAAACTTCCCTGACGGGAGTGTTTGTTCTTCATTAGGTTGATGCCCCATCTCTTTACAGGACCCTGTGTACCATGTCCAGTAGTGATCGCTGCGACATCGACGATCTTGCCGTTGCCAAATACATCAGAGATCTCCACCATTGTACCCAGAACTGTTTTAGCATACTCGAACTTTGCTTTCACATCAGAACCACTTACACCAGTTTCCATCACATCAGGTACCTTTTTAGGTACACCGGTAAGAGTGGATGGTAAAGTGTATGTGATGAGCCTGATATCATTTGCACGTCCGCTTTCAACAAGAGCCTCGAGCTTCTCAAGTGATGCATTCACGTCAGGGTTCTTTGCGGTCTTGAGCCTGCGGCTAAGATCCTTGTCAAGAACGTCTGTCCATGCTTCTGCAATAGCGATTTCACCATAGGTGTCTTTGCCATATGCACGAATTGCTGCAACACGGATAGCTGGGGTCTCGATGACAGTAACAGGAACGGATATTTCAGTACCCTCTGTAAGACTGTGCTTAACGTCATCGATCATGATCACATGGGTCATACCTACCTTGTAACCTGCAAAGCCCTGAAGCTTTGGTTCAGCGTCTGACTCTGGCCATGATCTAAACCTTGGTATGTGACTCTGTGCTCGCTTGCGTGGACTGTATGCAAGTGAACCGCGCCTTGGTCTGTGTCCTTTTGCCATTTATATTCTCCTCCTATTTCAATTATTTTTGAAACAATGTTTCATTTATTCATGATGTAGGACAAGACAATTAGAAAAGTATAATCTTACGTGATGTACTGATACCCCTGCCCAGCTCAAATAGAACCACTGGCAGATCGATCACATACAGTCACGCAGGAAGCAAGATAACTAACATACTGGACTGACCTGATAGATTGCCGGTCCGTCCGTCCTCAATCATCTCTAGAAGATTTAGCCAGTTAGCATTCCTCAATGCACATTTGTACACAAAGAAGGGCATTCCGAGAAGAGGCCCATGAACACTTACTGTCAAACCCGACTTTTCACACTTGCTTATTCCTACGTTATGATCTTCAATGATGTAATAATAGCAATGCCAAATTACACAATCAATCCTAACTTAGAACGTCTAAATGTAATATTCCGTATATAAAGGTGTTGCACATATTCCCCCAAAAAACAGTATATTAAACACAACTCAACAGGGAATTTCACAAAAAAGTGCAATTTGCCATACAGTACATCAACACTAGCACCAATATCCACTATAGAACAAAGACATCTAAATAAAGATATCGGATTATTCCAGGATAGCATGAGATTACTTTAAATTGATTGAGCTATTTTCCAGACTGATAATTGTGTCACGAAAAAAAATATTTGATAAAAGGATGAAAGCTGACAATGATGGTATCCGTTTTGCCACGCCGGAAGTAGTTGCAAAGTACAGGGCAAAACGGCTCAAATGCAAGACCATCGCAGACATCAGTTGTGGAATAGGTGGACAGACGATATTCTTTGCAAAGGAATGTGAAAAGGTCTATGCAATAGAGATAGATCCCAAAAAGATAGAATATGCAGAGAGGAATTGCGAACGTTATGGCCTCGATAATGTAGAATTCATTTGCGGGGATGCACTTTCAGAAGACGTCATCGACCAGATACCAAAACTGGACGTACTTTTTTCTGATCCTGCAAGACCACCATCAGAAGATGAAAGAAGACTCTCGAGCCTTCAACCAGGAATACCCAAAGTATTGGAAGCATATTCCAAAATTACAAACAATTTCGCATTCGAAGCACCACCCCAGCTGACACCTGAAAGAATTCAGTTCGATTGTGAAAAAGAATACCTATCATTGGACGGGCAGCTGAACCGCCTGAACCTGTACTTTGGAGACATAAAGACATGCGACAGATCTGCAGTTGCACTCCCGGCAGAAGCAAGGATAGACTCGGAACACAAAAGATCCGAACTTTCAATAACGAACAAGATACAAGCATATGCATGTGAGCCGGAACCATCCGTCATTAAAGCAGAACTACTTCCTGAATTGGCAAATGCTCTAATCGAAAATAACACAACTGATGTTCAGTTGTTCGAAATCGACCAGAAGAGAAGTCTTTTTACATCAGAAGAGCCCTTCGATCACCCACTTGCCAAGAATAATTATGAAATAAAGTATGTAACTGAGATGGATGCAAAAATTATCAACAGCCTCTTGAAAAAAGATAGTGTAGGGACCGTTATTTTAAGGGCTGGGATAAAGCCAGAGAAATATTGGGATATTCGAAAAGAAGTTGAGAATGGACTGACCGGAAACAGAACAGTACACCTTTTTGCCAAAGGTGGGAAAGCGATCATCTGCAAACCAAGAATATCAAGCAACGATCGCAGCCAATAACAACGAAGTAAAAAAGAAAAAGGATCAACTCATTCCAAAAATTGCTTTGACACGCCCGATAAGGTCTTCGGTATCAAATGGTTTATTGACATAGTCAGTCGCATTCAGAACATTCAGACCAAGCATCCGGTCAAAATTCTGTGATCTAGCAGAGATAATACAGATGGGAACGTCAAGATCATCCGCTCGGATCTTGTGGAACGTTTCCCAACCATCCATATCGGGCATCATAATATCCAGCAGTATCGCATCCGGTTTCACAGATCCGAGCATTTTCAAACACTCCGCGCCCCCACCTGCCCCGAAGACCTCAAAACCTTCCGGTTCAAGAATAGACCTTACAAGAAAGATAGTATCTTTCTCATCATCGACGACCAGTATTTTCTCATTCAAAGTGTCAGAACTCCTTCCATAGATCCAGGTAAGACAATTTATAGTTAACACTGAGTTAAGAAAATACATAAATGTGATGTATATTTAGACAGTCTGTAATTGACATATCATTCAATATCGATCTTATATGCATCATCCAGAAGACGGCGTTTAAAGATAACCTCAAGTACACCATTATTGAAAGTCGCTTTTGCAGACTCTGGATATACAGACATCAACAAGTCAAACGTCCGAATATATGACCAATCGCCACGAGATGCAGAAATGTGCAAGGTCATTTCTTCTGCACTCAGTTTGATATCCTCTTTTTCCACACAAGGAAGCTCTGCCATGAAATGGACGTTATCATCAGTTTCAATAATGTCCACCAGAGGTTCCGACCTAGATAGCCCCATACAGGAACCTTCAGCAAGATCATCCTGATCTGCATTTGGGACAGAGCCTAACTCACGCACAACTGGATCTTCCCCAGGGCGATGTGTTATAGAAAAACCATAGATCTTTGGCTTTCCCGAAAACTCCTCCAGATCGGCCTCGATAGCATCCAGGATATTTTCTATCATGTCAGTAACATCTTCAAATGACTCATTTTCAAAGAATTCATCGAAAAAGCGACGTCTTTTCTTTTCATCCATATTGGCCATCTCCATATTATTATAAATGATACCACAGGTTCCAATCAAATAATATACATGCATTTCAGATCACAAATTGCGTAACTAAAGCAATTATAAGTGATCAGTATCCAATACGTTCTTTAGATGAGGAGCAGATGATTCAGAGTTGGAAGACTGATCATTGGACAGATCCCCGGACCCCACCAAACCCAAAGATTCAGCGACTGCATCATCCGGCAACTCAGCATCGATCCGATCTACAATACAACTCATTTTTGATGACAGTTCAATCAATTCCAAATGAAGTTGTTTCGTCTTTTCTATCATTTCCTTATAATGATCGAGAACGATCTTATCAGCCATATTTCCACCACTGAATATTACAGAGATCAAACTGCACCACACAGGAAGAAACAAAAATAAAAAATATTCAGACAAACCTCTACAAGAGAAAATATGTGATTGCTAACATTTATACCTTTGCAGCTTGACAAAAAAGACAATAATTAGATCTAAAATGCCAAAAAGAAAGATAAAGGAACATCCTTTACAGATGTTCATCAATTATTCTAACTTATTCTTACGGCGCATGAAAATTAATGATAGTCCAAGAATTGCTGCGATCGGAAGTGCGATTGTGGGGAATTCCGGAATTTCCTGAATTGGACATTCACCATCTGCAACTTTGACACTCAGACCTTCATTAAGTCCGATAAGATGCACAGCTGCATTAAAGTTCAGAGAATTTGGCACAAGCACTACAGGACCATCGAACGTTATTGTAATAGGACCAAGGGTCTTTTCACTGGTAACAAAACCAACAGTTGTATTGAAATTACCAAATTCAGCAGAAAAGCTGTCAACCCCAATCATTGTTCGATTTGCACCAGTGATACCCGTTACATTGGCTTCAGTAAGCCCTACGGTGTTCAAGCCAAATGTTTTGATACTAGTAGTATTTGAAAGGTATGTCGGAGATAAAAATATAACTTCTACAGTTACGTTATTACCGTCAATGATCACACCGACATCCACATCCCCGCATGAAAGCGTGTCCTTTGGATTTGTCACATTATATATTTCACTTGCACTTGCCACACTGACCATCGATATCAGGATGACAAGAAGCCCA
>NZ_JAUVEY010000054.1:0-12883 GCF_030594565.1 Methanococcoides sp. | reverse complement strand
CTGGTTCAAATGCATTAAACCCTGAATGTAGTTCTGGAAATCGTGGTTCCTACGTTCTACAATTGACTCAAGGTCTTCTTCCACAAGTTCTCCTGCGATCTTGTAGATCATTGCGAACGGATGTCTTGATCCTTCCTCCATTTCAGAAAGATCGGGACCGATAAGTGTGAACTTACCGTCCTCGATCTCGTCCATTGGAGTAGCCCTTACAAGCTCGTAACCTTTCGATTTCGGTCCTGAGAGTTCGACGTGCATGCCGTCTTTCCTAATCCTCTCCCCTTCGAACATCGGTGAGATCTCAAAAGGGTATTCGTCTGCCATATTTTGTCCTCCGTAATTGCATTTAATATTTGTAAATATGATTTATGATTTGTCGGGTCTTAGAGATTCTCTATCAATTCATCCAGTGCTTCGAGGAGTATCTCAGGAGTGATGTTACCAAATGACATGGTAGCGTTCTGAAGGTAATACTTGTCGATGGATATGGTCTTAAGGTTTGAGAAATTTTTCAAACCTGAATATACCTGATTGATATAGTACTTGTAATGTCCCAGCGTGATAATTGTATCATACTGTCCTTTCCCGTCAAGGCCGGTCCAGTCTGGATCACATAGATATGTTGCAAGGGCGTGGATGTTAATGTATTTAGCATCCACGTCGGCATCGACAAAACCCTTCATAGAATGACCGGTAGCAGCTACCGGTATATCTGCCTTCTTTGCGATCTCAATAGTACGTTTCAACAGCTCTTCATCTTTAAGGATCTGGGACCCTACAACGAACAGAGGCCGCTTTGCCTTCGATATCATTTTCCCGGCAACATTTGGCTGAATCGCTTTTGAGGTCTTACAGCCATATGTGCAGTGCATCTGAGTATTTTTAATAACGTCGACCATGATTTAAGCCTCCTTGCAAAGTCTCTTAAGGTTGGTCGGCTGTGCTGAAACATCTGATTTCATCACTGGTCCTGAAAGAATCTTCTTCCTCTTCCAGTCGATCTCCCAACCATGCTCTTCTTCCAGTATCTTCAGCAGCTCTTGACGTTTTGCAAGCGGAAGATCTGTTTCCATCCTCACATAATTCTGCCAGTCATCTGGCATGACACCAAGATACTTCTGGCTAAGCTCGATATAATGCGTCAGCTTGATCATCCTTCCCATGTTGTTGTCACTTGGGCGGATACAGCTCTTTGCAAGCATAGGCATCATTTCCTCGATAGTTTCACAGGTTGTGAGCAGGAACTCCGGGGCAGCCGGGATCTTCATCTCACTGCCATCCCTTGCATCGTACACATTCCACTTATCTTCCTTATAGGGCTTTGCAATCAGTGCCCTGCGGTACTTTGAACCGTGAGGTCCAAGAATGACAGGGATACCGAGCCTTGTGCAACCTGTACCTATGGATGCAGCTTTCTGGGAATATGCTCCCCATGCAACACCAACAGCACCGACACGGTTGAGTGAGTAATCAGCAAGCTCTTCGTAGTTGCCTGAAACCTGTTTCTGTGCAAAGATCGCTGCGACCTTGATGACAGCTGCAGTTATATGTCCGTTGGATACACAGGAACCTACGTTGATAAGTCCACCACTCTTGAATTTTGCAGGATACTTTTCATAAAGTGTCAGACCGTCCTCGTCCTTGTACATTCCAAGGTCCATTGCGGAACATCCTGAAACAACAACAATATAGTTCCTCTGAAGCATCTCCTTTGCAATGTCGAAAAGGTCCTTTGTACCATCAGGGTAGTTGGAACATCCAACCATTGCAACAATTCCTGGTGTTGTACCAAGGACAAGATTAACACCCTCTTCCCTGATCTCAGGATCACTGATAGGTCCTCTACCAGCACGTACCTTTCCGATCTCGCTGCGGATCAGTTTCTGAGAGGATTTCTCGATGACGTTAACGATATCAATATCTTTTGGGCAGGCAAATTCACATCTGCCACATCCGAGACACTTGTCATGGATCCACTCGAACTTTGTGAAGTCACCCTCCTTTCCGAGTTTCATTGCTTCGCTTATTGGCAGGTTGTCAGGACATGCTATCTCACAGGCAAGACAGTGGACACATTTGTCGACCTGTTCCTTTAGCTCTTCCTCTGTAGGAAGTGCCTTAATACCTTTCTGCTTCCTGATCTCAGACATCATCATTGCAAGTCTTGGAGCGATCTCTCCGACCTTCTCGAAGTCGAGCAGCAATGCTCCTGGTTCCTTTCCGCTTGTAAGGTCAGCAAGGATATCTTCGACATCATCATTGGAACGATCTTTCAGACCGTACATGACCTTGTCATTGGTAGTGATCACAGGTATCATGAGCTTCTGTGCTTCCGGAAGAACATCTGCACGGATGCACTGCTCATCAACAACGATAACATCAGGAGCACCTGATCTGATCACCTTAAGCTCTTTTGCAAGGGACCCTATGATCTTGGCCTTAGGAACCTGATCCTCTGCTGAACCGTCCATCTTGTAACGGGTCATGTCAAGTGCAGTACAGCACAGACCACCAAGCTCGATCTTATCGGTAAGATCGTTGTCTTCCATGTAATCAATAATATCGGTGACAGCTGCTACATTGTGACCGATAACAATGAGATTTGGCTTGGATGGGTCTATGCAACCCATCCCGATGTCTGCAAGTGGTGGGTTTGCATCGGATTTAGGGAAACCGAGACACGAGATCTGGATAATGTCGGAAACTTCCATACCTACATGGTCGATCATACCACCGTGCATTGCCTTTGACTCAAAGTCAATAGCTGCCCCTTCCTGACCCGCGTGAACTGTTGCAAGCAATTGCGTGAGCTGTTCTTCCACATAGTTCAGTACAATATCAAGATCACCAAGTGTTTCTGGTTTGAGACCTGTAACAGCCTGAACGTTCGGAGCTATAATATTAGTAGGTCCGACATCCAGGGGATAATCTTTTCCGTACAGGTCGATCATATGGTGAAGAAGGTGTCTTCCGTGTCCGGCGTGTGCAGCTGCACCTGTCATGACACGAAGCATGAACTCACGTGCATTGTGGGCTTCAAGATTGATGCCACAGGCACCTTCTTTATTTCCACTCAAGTCACATGGACCGAAGGTACAATAACAGCACTGATCACACATTGGTGTATAGATTGGTTCGTATCTTTCAAAGATAGTATGATCCCAATCTCTTAATGAAGATACACCGGGCTTAGGTGTAGGCCCCATCTCCTCATCGCTTTTATCGGTCTGTTTTTCAATAGCACCTACAATGTTATTGATGGTGATCTGAACATTTTCAAGGTCGCCGATAGAAAAACTACCTGTAGTTAGCTCACTCATATATTTTATGTCCTCCTGGATTGAAACTCTCATAGTTAGACTGATATATTAGACTATTTTCCGAGAGTGTTACGAATTGAATAAAACGTAATAACTTGCTTACAGTCTTTGGACTGTTGGATGTAATAGGTAAATCCAATATATAAATATTTTGCTAATTTGTCATGATTATACTAGACAAATTATTTGGTTTGTTTACGCTGTTAAACAAATAGAATGACCAAATCATTGCATGTTGACCATAAATGCATGAGGGTGATCTAAATTATAGACATATTGGAATGTAAAAGTGTAGTATTATAGAAGTATAATTAAACAATTATTGGAAATCATTTTATCAGATAGCAGATATTAACTTAATGAATACACTCCAATATAGTGTTTGGGAGGATAGCTTGGATAATAAATGCTGGATATGTGGTAAACAGGAACCTATGATGTATACCTGCCGCTTTTGCGGAAATCAATATTGCTCCGATCACCGGCTGCCTGAAAGGCATGCTTGTACAGGACTTGACAGGGAGAATGGACAATATAAGGGATATTCGGATAATAATTACCGCGGTGACCATAGAAGCTCAGGCCAAACATCCAATACTAACATGGATGAACTCGTGAAGAACATGATGAAAGAAGCGGCAAAGACCGCAGCAAAAGGAGCTGCATCACACGCTGCCCGCAAAACACGTTCATCGATAAAGACAAGTCCCTCAATGGCTATTATCTTCATTTGCATAATTTCATTCTTCCTGGAAGCCATACCGGGCTACGCAGCGGCGTTCCAGTTAATTCCGGGCCTGATGCTCTCAAGACCATGGACACTTATCACACACATGTTCCTACATGCCAGTTTCGGACATCTGTTCTTCAATATGCTTGTTTTGTTCTTCTTTGGTAGGGAACTTGAAAAACGCATCGGAAAAGACCTTTTCCTCTATGTTTACTTTATCTCAGGAATAGTTGCAGCACTTGGATATTCGATAACCAGCACAGCCGGTTACCCGATCGTAGGAGCTAGCGGCGCGATCATGGGAGTCTTTGCAGCACTTACCGTACTAGCACCTGAGATGGAAGTATACGTATATTTCATTCCGATGAAAATAAAATACGCACTCGTACTGTTCGTACTTCTTGACTTTATGTTGTTGAATGCAAACGATATGGTAGCCCACACAGCCCACCTTAGTGGAGTCCTGGTAGGAGTTTTCATGGGTTACAGGCTCAAAAAAACGATTGAACAGCGCAATCGGAATTACTACAGTTTTCGAAGGTGATCTGTCTGAATGATAAAAGGTCCCGTCTTGCAAATTACCGCCCTCGACCTGAAACCGGGGAAGAGATACCGATCCAGTTCATAGAGATGGAAGAAAAGATCGCAGGATGGGCACCTGAACTGAAAAGGACTATATATCTGGACAAGGCATCAGAATATGATCCTGAAAATTTCAAACGGGTCAGAGAAGTATTCCTCCTTAAGGTGTATAATTGGTTCCTTGATGGGATCAGTGTTATTGAACTAAAACCTGAGGAGAGGATACAATTTGAAGATATCCTGAATGACCATCTCCTTTACGGCGGAGAGGTTCGTTACACACGGAAAAAACAGGGTAAGAAAATACATAATTGTTTTTTGCTTGCAGAGGCCCCGATAACGGTCCGTGCTAAAAGGATCGCTATGGCAGATATCCTTTAAAAGTGAGCAGAAACAATATATATATATATATAGCATACCCTCATTTCTTCATTAGGAAGTAACTCAGGGGAGTTGACCATAGAATTATTGAATTGGATTACATAGAATTATTAAGAATGCATCTATTAGATTAGTATTTATATATTTGAAGAAAGAATATAATTAATTGAATGTGTAGTCATATCATTATTCTAAGAAAAGGCCGAGGGAAACATGCAGAACGTTAAAACCGGATTTAACTCCATTGTAAAATATCTTAGTACAAAGAAGGAAACCGGCAGGAGGAGCATTGGTCTTTTGGTCGATGGCCCGAATGTATTACGCAAGGAATTCAACGTCAACCTTGAAGAGATACGTGACGTACTAAAAGAATACGGCAACGTGAAGATCGGGAGAGTATTCCTGAACCAGTATGCATCAGACAAACTTGTAGAAGCCATTGAGAATAATGGATTCGAACCCATCATCTGCTCCAGTGATGTCGATGTGCGTCTCGCAGTAGAAGGAATGGAGCTTGTCTACAATCCAACAATCGATACAATCGCGCTTGTCACAAGGGATGCTGATTTTAAACCTCTTCTGAACAAAGCCAATGAGCATGGAAAAGAGACCATATTATTTGGGGTAGAACCCGGATTCTCAACAGCACTTAGAAATTCAGCAGATTATGTAGTCATACTTGAGAACAACCAGATGAACTATAATGAAGAAGAAGTAGCTGAAAAAAAAAGAATACAAAAAGCTTCTTTAAACGTTCATAAATAAGCTGAGAATTCTGCATGATAACATGCAGATCTCGTTTTATATCAATATTATTTAAGATCGTAAGATCCTTGCCTGAACATTAATGTGAACGCACATTGCGGATCATTTCTTCGAGCCTTTCTCTCGAAAGACCTTTTTTGACCTCAGTACAGTTCTTTACCTTGGATATCAATGCGCATAGCTCGTCTTGGTCAAGCTCATAGCCAAGGTCATTTACAATGCCTTTCAAAGCTTTTTTGCCAGTATGCTTGCCAACAATGAGGTTACGCTTCCCACCGACCATTTCAGGAGAGAAAAGCTCATATGTCCTTGGCTCTTCAAGAATTGCCATTACATGGATACCAGATTCATGCGTGAACGCATGCTTTCCAACAACTGCTTTATTGACAGCTGTGGGAAGACCTGAATATTTTTCAAGTTTCCTGGAAATACTGTTCAATTTGGTCGTATCATACGTTTCAATACCATGCTGCACCCTCAATGCCACCAGCAGTTCCTCAAGAGATGCATTACCTGCACGCTCGCCGATGCCATTAATAGTTGTATGCAATTGCTTTGCACCAGCCTCAGCAGCAACCAACGTATTTGCGGTAGCCATCCCAAGATCATTGTGACAGTGGATACATATAGGCGTATTAACGACCTTCTTGACCTCACTAACAAGGTAGTGTGTTGTAGCAGGGCTCAATATACCAATGGTATCAGCAATGCTCACATAGTCCACATGATAATCTTCTGCTGCCAGAAAGGCTCTCTTGAGGGTCTCAATGTTCGTCCTTGTGGCATCCTCAGCGGCAAACCTTACCTTGAGACCGTGGTCCTTTGCATGTTCGATGGCACCCATCGCGCAACTGAAAACATCAGCACAGCTTTTGTGGTATTTGAACTTTAAATGAAGATCTGACATAGCAATGAAAATGCTGACAATATCAACATCACAATCGATAGCTGCATCGACATCATTTATGACAGAGCGTGCAAGGCAGCAGATGTTGGCATCAAGACCCAAATTGCTGATCTCCTTGACGATATCTTTCTCCGAAGTCGAGACTACCGGAAAACCAGCTTCAATGACCTCAACGCCGATAGAATCAAGTTCAAGGGCAAGGTCTATCTTTTCATCCCTTGTAAAAGCAACACCAGGGGTTTGTTCGCCATCCCTTAATGTAACATCACATATCTCGATATCAAGAGGACTCTGATCAATGAAGTTCATTAGTTCATTTTTAGAATAATCAGTATTTGCCATAATATAGATTCCCGTTCGAGTGTTTGAAAGGACACTATATAAATACGTAGGTTTTGTCTCCAATATATACAATTATCTAAGCTTGTTCTGTACCCTTTCATAGAATCCACTGGCAGATATCTCCACAAATCTGGCAGGCATGTCTGACATTGTCAATGTTACCACATCATTTTTCTGAATTGTGTGCGTATACTGCCCATCGACAACAAGTGCAGCTTTCTTCTCCGGTACGATCATCTCTACTTTGATAATACTGCTTGCAGAAACAACCCAGGGCCTTGCTGATAATTTAAATGGTGCAAGCGGGACGATCAATGTTGCATTCACTGCAGGATCAATCAGAGGACCACCTGCGCTCATAGCATAAGCAGTGGAGCCGGTAGGAGTTGCGATAACAACACCATCTGCACGCATCTCTTCTGCTTTTTGATCATCTATGGTTATCCTGAACGTCAGTATTTTTGCAGGCCTTGCGGTCGTTAGCACAACCTCATTGGTCGCAGCAGGAATGGATTCCCCATTAAGATCAATAGCCAACCTGGAACGTTCGGAATATTTGAAACCTTCAAGGACTTCCTCAATGGTACTTATCGCTTCGGACGGATTGACCTCCACAAGAAAACCCACCGTACCCATATTAATTCCAAGTATCGGAAGAGGGTCCTCCATACGGGCAATATTTCGAAGAACAGTACCATCTCCGCCAACGGAGATAAGTAACTCAACACCATTTTGCCTCATCAGCTCAACAGGTATTATCTCCACGCCTTCAAGCTTTAAAGGGAGGGCTGTATTGGGAGATAATGCTATTTCCACTTTTGACCTGAAAGTATCAACGATCCTACTGACCATCTCAAGTGCATCCGTGTGGTCACATCTTGACACGATCCCGATCTTCCTGATGGTCATTTGTTCACCTCTTCACAAGCTTTAATATGTCTGAATGAGCACATCCGTTCGATGCTATCATATATACAGGGTTTATCACACTATCTTTTAATTTGAGAGTATTTCCATCCCCATCAGTGACGATACCACCGGATTCTTCTATTATCAACTTACCAGCTGCAACATCAACAAGACGAAGAGAACCGCGGACATCCACAAAAGCATCCAGCCTTCCGGATGCCACATAGCACAATTCCAGTGAAACGCTGCCAAATATCCGGATCCTCCGAACCTTCTTGCACAGATATAGCGTCCTCTCCACATTTTTGCGATAACCATAGAGGCTTACACAGAACTCGTTTAATGAAGAACATTTAGAATGGTAGATCCTTTTATCATTGAAATATGCACCCTTCCCGGATTCCGCATAGAACGTATCTCCGTTCGCAAGATTTCTCACATATCCGAAATAGGTGGAAGATAGGTCCGGCTCGCCGATAGCAATGGAAATGCCATAAACTGGGATATCGTGGGCAACATTGTACGTTCCGTCAAGCGGGTCCAGTATTATGGTGAACTCCGGATCATCACCGAACACAACCTCACCCAGCTCTTCGCTCAATAAACGGATCGAACGACCATCAGCCTTTAAAATTTCAATGATCGCTTTCTCAGAAACATCATCTATCAGTTTAGTATCGGTTCCATCAGCCCCGACATATACAGTCCTGAATGCTTCTTCAGTGCCCACAAGATCGGAAATTGCATTTGATGCAGACTCCGCAAGAAGATCACAGAATTCCAGCATTTGTTGAGATACCGACATGGTCAAAAGAAAATTAGGGTATTAGATGCCCATTGTTTTATTTGTTATCTCTATGGACCTTGACGCATCGGATTCGAGTTCCATCATTGCACGAATGGCATCGACATTCTCAGGAATTACATCTGATTCCTGGTGGATGGCCTGGAAGAAATAAAGTTCTCCCTCATACATCGTTATGGATTCATTCCAGATGCAGTTCTCCCACATGTCGCCCCTTGGCCTGCCAAGGTCCTTTGCGAGCTCCATTATCTCTGCTGTGGATGTGATACCCTGCCCTACGAACCTTACGCGACTCTGTTCTGCAAGAATGCTCTCAACATCTTCGGCAGTGCATTCCTTTTCAAGTTCAAGGTTGACAGTATGCAGGTGCATAAGTGTTGTAGGGAGTTTTACAGCAGTAGTTGCAATGTCGATGTTCGGAATGACCGTCTTTACATCAGGACCATGGTGGGATGGAAGCTTGATGGGGTTTGGAACGATCGCATTGATAGGACCGGTCTTAATATCTCCCGGATCAGCAGCCCTTCTAAGAAGGGTCACGCGTGCTTTTTTGATTCCAAATTCCTTATCGAGTGGTGATAAGACACGGCAAAGACCGGTAGTATTACAAGAAACTACCCTGACAAAGTCCTTTCCAAGAGCTTCATCATAGTTGGTCTCGGCATTGAATGAACAACCTGTAAGTGTGTGGGCTTCACCACCCTGCCAAATGGCCTTGATGCCTGCCTTCTCATAAAGGTCCTTGTTAGTAGCACCGACCTTTCCTGGAGTACAGTCAACTACGACATCTGCTGCTTCGATCATTTCCTCAACCGTGCCGGAAACCTCGATGCCTTCCTTTTCCATAGCTCCTACCCTGTCTGCGAGGGTATAGACATTGAAACCTTTATCCTTTGCCATTACGGTCTCAAAGTTAGGACGGGTCTTTGCAACACCGATGATCTCCATATCATCCTGAAGTGCTACAGCATCTGCCACTCTTTTCCCTATAGTTCCATATCCGTTTATTGCAACTTTAACCTTTGTCATTTAATGCACCTTCCATCCTGGATTTGACAAATAAGTATTGTATAAAATATTGTAATGATAAACATCTGTAATGCTGAATCACGATCACATAATGGCAGGAAGTAATCCTGTAGACCACTTGTGATAGGTATGTCCTGTTAATTCAGTTTCCAATAATTATAGTTTCCCCTTTTGAGAAGTCGATCTCTTTTATAGTACCAAAGATTATCGTCTTTTCCCCGAATATACCAGTCAGTTCGATGGAATCTCCATCGACCAACATTTTTGTGACGGACTCCATCACCAGTTCCTTTTCATCGCCTTTTATTACGATCACATTAAGTTCGCACATATATACACCTGTTTTTATGGCATTCTGTTTTATGAAATACCCTTTAGGAGAATTCTATCCAAACCAAACTTGCCCTAAATACTTTTACTATGTTCTTATAATAGATAACTACTTTCACATCAATTTAGCTCATCTGACAAGCTGTGCTACGGAATAACCCATTTCAAGCCCCATGTCCTCGGCAACCGCTTCACATTTTGTACGGAGGAGGTATGCTATGGGACCAAATGACCTTTCGGACATTGTTTCATAGTTAGCCATTCCTTTGCTTATGATCAGACTTGCATTCTCAAGGGCTTCAATGAACTCCGGTGGTGCTTCATCAAAACTTACACCTACTGCATTACAACCGGTGGTCAGGACACGGTCGACCTTCTTATCAAGCTCGTATTTTCTTACATCATCCATGGTCACATCTGTAAGCATAGGAGCACCCCTTACTACGAGAGTTATCTTACCGCCGACCTTTCGGATAATATCTAAGACCAGTGTATCGAGGATTATCTCCCCGCAGTTGTCTACGACATAGACGACATTATCAAGCAGATCGAACATCTCAGGAGTATCATCCACATCAAGTCCTTTACGGAATATATCTGCAAAGGTCCTGTCAAAGACATCCTCCCCCACATCGAATCCCATTATACCGAAATCGAAGAAATTGCCTATTACGGATGCAAGCACTGCCCTTCTGAACATCTCCAGGTCAGAAGGCTCGCCTTCATGAACAAGAGAATGAGCATAAGGATAGACCTTTTCAGCTATCTCATTGCTTAATATCTTAAGATCGAGATAAGGATCATCATCATTGAGCACTTCATATGCTTTCCTGTGGATAGCTGTCGAGACCACACCTGCCGGAACACCAGGGACGTAAGTATCTTTAAGAACATCGATACCCGCAAGCATTGTCTTGTGAATAAGTTTATCATCGTTTGTGGAAAGTTTTGCTTCGTAGTGAACTCTCGAAAGAAGGCAATATGTACATCTAGCATCCATTTTCATTGTTTTGATCCTTCTAATTATAGTGAACATATGGCCATTGGGACTGACCAGAGATCAGATTGTCATACCAAACAGACGCACCATAAATAAATTTAACGAAATGTGCCCTAGGTGCCCCAACTTTAGTAGATAAAACACATTTATTCGATAAATTATATCCAAAGCATTAGTAAATAATGTCTAAAAATTTGTTGAAAATTCACCTTAAAGGAAAATAAAAATGAGGAAGAATAGAGAGGTTTGCCTTTTCCGCCATCTAGTAGATAAGCATTTCGTATAATAAAGTTATTACCTTGCATTAAGTACGCAAAATGACCGGAAATATGCATTTCGAACCAAACTAAATAGCCTTTTAATCCAGTCCCTTCATAATAACTCTTACTTGTTTTAGAGAATATTCGACACCAAATTTATCTTTGATCAACTCTCTGACACGTGCAGTCGTCCAGTTCCCTTGCATCCTTAGATAGAACTTTAGATCACTCTTCTGATCATCGGTCAACTTGGAAGGACGACCGCCTGCATAACGCGGTAACAGACCGGAATAACCATCACGATTCCACCGTTTTTGCCATACGTATGCAGCCCTTTTGGTCACCCCGACCTTCCTTGCAGCTTCTTCGACAGAATCACCATTATACCTGTACCGGACAAAATATAGTCGATCAAGTATTTTAATAAGGATCTCGATATACCTAATTCTTTTATTTAGTTCTTCGTAAGTCAACTTTTTTTGAATAGGATACATTTCGGTTTTTACCATGGCAGCCGTTAATGATTTAAAAGTATAAATAGTTAAGTTCTACTTTGCAAATGTTTATATACGAGTATCATCAAGGAATATTTGCAATTAAGCAGGACAAACGACCGGTCGCGTTGAAACAATACGAGCGGGCTGCAAGATTGATATAATAAAGGTGATGAAAATGGGAAATCAAGAAATTTTTGACAAGCTCAAAAACGCAATAGTGAATCAAGATATCAACGGCTGCCCTGTAATAACACAGGAAGCTCTTGATGCAGGAATTACTGCTTTCGACATTATCAACGAAGCACTTGCACCAGGAATGAAGATCGTAGGCGACAACTTCGAAGCAGCAACAATCTACCTTCCACAGATAATGATGTCTGCAAAGGCAATGAAAGCTGCAATGGAGATCCTTGAGCCAATTCTCGCAGAAGAGAAAGGCGAAGATGAGGGTGTAGGTATGGCAGTAACTTTCGTACAGGAAGGAGATATCCACGATATCGGCCACCGTCTTGTTACAACAATGCTCGGTGCAAATGGCTTTGATATCCTTGACCTTGGAACAGATATTCCAAATGAGGATGTAGTAGAAGCAATTGCAAAGAACAAGGGTAAGAAAATGCTCCTTGTCGGTTCCGCACTGATGACAACATCAATGCTTGGCCAGAAAGATGTAGTAAGGTTACTCGAAGAAGAGAACCTCAGAGATTCCGTTAAGATCATGTTCGGTGGCGCACCAGTCACAGATGCATGGATCGAGGAATGCGGTGCAGACGGCACAGCCGAAAATGCAGCAGAAGCAGCAAGAGTAGCACTTGAACTTATGGCATAATATTGGGGGAACTTAAAATGACATTTACAAAATCAGTTACCTGCTTTGACTTCTACGACCGAGCACAGAAAGGCGAGAAATGTACCCAGGATGACTGGGATCTGATGACCATTCCAATGAAGTCAATGGAACTCAAGCAGAAATACAACCTTGACTTTGGCACCGAGACCGTTCCAACCGACAAGGACCAGATGGAGAGA
>NZ_JAUVEY010000041.1:0-14243 GCF_030594565.1 Methanococcoides sp. | reverse complement strand
TAAAATGGAAAGTTGAAAAAGAATCAAAGCCTTTGTTATGATTAATTTGTTCATCTAATTGTCTATGATAGCTATCCGATGATCAGAACGGCTTAATTCCACTCACTTCAATGCTAATGACCGATTCAGCGATCTCTTTTGCTTCTTCCATGGAAATGTCCAGATCCTTTAGTATTGCAGCCATCTCATCCGAAGAGACCATTGCAATGATCAGTTCAAAAGGATAGTTCGTCTCTTCTATTATCTCAATATCCTCAAACCCTGAATCCTTTATCGTATCCAGGTAATCTTTTTTCAGTATCGCGCCTGAAATACAGCCAATATAAGCCCCTGCTGATTCTTTTATCTTGTCAGGGATGTTTTCTAACAGGACCATATCCGATATGATGAAACGGCCACCGTTCTTAAGGATCCTGAATATCTCCCTGAATACTTTATCTTTTGAAGGGACAAGGTTGATGACACAGTTTGAGATCACAACATCAATGGAAGCATCAGCAATAGGTATTTCTTCGATGTCTCCCAGCTTGAATTCCACATTCGTATAGCCACCATTTGAGGCGTTCTCTCTGGCTTTCTCTATCATCTCCGGTGTCATATCCACACCTATGACCTTTCCTTCCTTTCCCACCCTAGATGCTGCAAGGAAACAATCAAAGCCTGCTCCCGAACCCAGGTCAAGAACAGTCTCACCCAATTTCAAAGATGCTAATGCAGTGGGATTCCCACAGCCAAGACCGAGGTTTGCCCCTTCCGGGATCTCATCAAGTTCTTTCTCAGAATAGCCGATATTCTTGCTTATTTTCTCTGCCACTCCACTCAAACTGCAGCATGGACTTTTCGTTGAACAGCAGGAAGATTCGGTTCTTGCTACTTCGGAATAACCTTGTTTTACCATCTTCTTTATTTCGTTTGGATCCATAATCAACCCTCGGTTCCATTTGTATGATCGCCATTCTTCCTGAATTCATTATGATAGAGGTTCCTGAACTGTTCGGTCAATCCTTTCCGGTAGAGGATGTTATACACGCAGAACGGTATCATCTGTCCGTTAGGAAGGATCTCTGTTATGCAGAATTTCTTTGCTCTTTCCAGATCTAAATTAAATTCGTCCATGAATGCATGAACTGAGATAAGGGTGACATTATCGATTATTTTGCCTGTATCTGAAACCATGCCCTGGAACAATGTACAATCACACTTTTGTTCACCATCGCCACAACACTTGTTTGTTTTGGACATGACCATATTGAGAGCATTGATAGATCTTTCGATCTTGGAAGTGACCTTTAGGTCTGCAATCGTGCGGTCAACAAGATAATCCCTGCAGGTACTGGAATTCAGGAATTTAGTTAGAGAAATGTTCTTTCCCTTGTGATTGTAAACATAGGAGCAAACTGAACAGGTTGGATGAGGGCAGGGAATGCTAATGAAGTTTTTTTTGTTCAATAGACCTCCTGTCTGGTTCTCGATCTCATGTAACACTTCAGGAATTGTAAGGGCTGTTTCTGTCTTCTTTTCCAGTTCATACCTTCCTGTCAGTGTAGCTGGCTGGAAATTGACCATTTTTATGTTTGTTTTCCCCAGCGCATAATCTATGATAGGGCCAATCTCGTGCTCATTTACCCCTTTGACAATGGTAGCTACCAGAGCAACAGTTAACCCCAGTTCTTCACAGTTCTCAAGCGCCTTCAATTTTATATCGATAAGTGGCCTTCCTCTAAGGGTTGTATAGGTATTGTCATCGAACCCGTCGAATTGAAAATATATTACTGGCTTACCGACTCCAGATACATCATTTTGCACGGTAGATTCTACCTGTTTTGCAAAATCCATGTCAGCAAGTTTTAGGCCGTTGGTGTTCAGGACCGGATAATGGATATTTTTTTGGCCCATATATTCCAGAATCCCAAGGATGTCCGGATGTAATGTCGGCTCACCTCCACTTATCTGGAGTACCTCGGGTTCCTTCTCATGCTCAACGTAAAGGTCTATCATCTCCTTTACCTTTTCAAAAGGCAGTGTAAAAAGTCCTTTTGAATCTGCAAAACAAACCGGACAATTCAGATTACACATATCAGTTATCTCTATGATCCCTACACATGTGTGTTGTTGATGATCCTCACACAATCCACAATCATGAGGACAGCCCTTGGAAACAGGAGTTGGGTGCAAGGGTTTTGAACCGTGTTTGTTGTGCTTTATCACATCCAGATAATCATTGGCATCCGAATATACAGGAACTTCGAAAGAACCATGGTCCACACAATGCTTACGCAAGAAGACCATGTTCTCACGCAGTATTATCTGGCAATCTATAACTTCAAGACATTCAGGACACACGCTTTTTGATGTTCCTGCAATAAGTTCACCACTCAATAAGTCTTTTTGAGGCGATCTATTTACATCTGGAATCGTTTCAGGATCTTTTGTAATTGTAAATTCCCCCTCTTAACAGCAAATATTGCCTTTCCCCCACAATATTACTATACTCTATTTTTTTCTTTAAAGTATATATAAGGTTAGACTTAATCCTGGAAACTGAAGAAAAGTCCTGAATAAATTCCCAGATCTTGCATGGTTATTGTTAATTGTGAATTCTTCTATAAACCGATGATAAAGCTATCAAGTTCGTTGAAGTTAAAGATGAAAATCTCTAAATTTGTTGGTATAAATATCCATAATACCTCAATCGAGGCATGAAAACAGGCCCGTAGCACAAATTCACTTCTATCTATAAGTGAATCTTGTTATTAGAATTAGTCACGAGCTCAGGGGGGCTGCTGGCCCTTGTGTTTCATTCACTCATATTATTATTCTTTGTCTATTGCTCCATTGATTATTTTATCTGCAACTTCCCATATCTTCATTTTCTTGCTGAATGCGTAGTTCCTAAGATATGCATGGGTTGTTTTGTTCATCAAAATTTGTGAATAATTTTGTTCGTCATATATTTTTGAAAACCTTCACAATTAGCTATCAATCGTGAGGACTTTCTATAATATATGATAAAGTTAAAAGAAGAACGGGGGGTAGGTTTCTCATCAGTTTAATATTTAGTAATGTGTCACTAAAAAAACACAACTACTTAAAAAATCACTGAAATTAAAGCTACATATACATGAATCATTATTTTTCATTGCATAATTATAGATCGAATCTGACTTTTAGGTCATATTCAATAGGTATCTATGGGCTAAATGATCGGTTCTACTAAATAAATGGATCAAAATATCTTTGTTTCTCATTACCGAGAGTCAGAATTTGGGATTGTAAAAGTAAAGGTACTGCCCACTCCCTCCTCACTTTCAACACGGATATTTCCACCATGCATTTCAACATATTGCTTGACAATTGCAAGGCCAAGGCCAGTGCCCCCATAACTTCTGGCAGTTGAAGAATCCGCCTGTTTGAAGGTCTCAAATATTTCTTCGTGTTTATTTTTGGGAATGCCAATACCGTTATCGGATACAGAGATCTCCAGCATATTATCACAATCAATAGAATTTATCTATATACAACCATTTTCAGGTGTGAACTTCAAGGAATTGCTTAATAGATTATACAATATTTGTTTCATCTTTAATCTATCAGCATACACTTCGATACTTTTAGAACGAGTTTGATTACAAATTTGAATGTTTTTTTCATCTGCCAACTGTTTTATAATACCTTCCACTTCAAAAAAGAAAATAGGCAAATTGAATCTTTCATATTCAAGTTCCATTTCCCCGCTTTCGATCTTTGAGATATCAAGAATATCATTGATCAGTTCCAGTAAGTGTTCCCCGCTGGTCATGATATTGTATGAGTAATTAGTTTCCTTTTCGTCCAGGTTACCGGAAGGATTGCTATTTAGTAACTGTGAGAAGCCGATGATGGAATTAAGAGGCGTACGTAGCTCATGGCTCATGTTTGCAAGGAATTCAGATTTAGCACGGTTAGCTTCTTCAGCTTTATTTTTAGCTTCAATTATCTCCATTTCAAACTTTTGGTGTTCACTTACATCCCTTGAAATTCCAAACAATGCTTTTTTGCCTTCCCATTTACCGACAGTGAATTTAGTCTCAGCAGGTATGTATGTTCCATCTTTAGAAAGAAGGGGAATTGAACAAAAATCTATTTTACCTTCAAGCATTTCGTTGTGAATTGATATAATCTCATCCATTCTTTCTTTGGGATGGACATCAATAGCTTTCATTGATGTAAATTCGTCTTCATTGTATCCCAGCTTTAACCTGGCTGATTCATTTGTTGATATAATGTTCCCAGATTCATCAAGCACAAATAAAAGGTCATTCATTGAATTAAACAGGCATTCAAGATCGGTCTTCTGCCTGCTCAGGATATCCTGTATTTTTGCTCTTGTGATATACTCACCTGTAAAAGATGCAATACTTTCAAGACCGTTCCTTGTTTGTTCAGGAAGTTCATTGTAAGTATGAGATGAAAGATTCATACTTGCAATGGGATTGCCTTCGAAATAGATTGGAATTGCAGTCATTGATCTCAATCCTTCAGACAAAAATACTTCTGATAGAATATCATTAGTGACATCTGATAAAATATCATAATATTTTTTGTATACCAGTCTGCCATCTCTTACAAGTTTTGCATTGAATGAATCGTTATCGTAATGTCTGCATTGTTCAATGAATTTTTGTGAAAGTCCATTATGTACGATCAGATCCAAGTTTCCGTTATCATCCACCAGATAAATTCCACCTGAATCAATAGCTTCGATTTTTACCAGATCTTCCATCAGAGAATTTAGTGTGCTTATAATGCCAGAACATGTCCCCATATTAATTGAAAGAGTATGTTGAGTGGATTGAATTTCTTCTGCGAGTTTTCGATATGTAATATTGTCCAAGACGATCATCCTTCCATTAATGTTACCACGTTTACTATAAAGGGGTGAGACATTAACAGCAAACCAGAAAGTTGCATCTGCAAGGCTTTTCTTCAGTTCGATCTTGTTCATTTCTTTGTTGTTATATTCAATGTCCAGAAGTTCAGACCAGTATCCAAGCACTTCTGAAGCAGGTTTGCCTATGTCTTTTGCAGACAGAGCAAGATACTTTTCTGCAAATTGGTTAATATCGACAATTCTCTCCTTTCCATCAAGAACTATGACACCGGAAGGTATATTCTCGAAAAGTAAACTGCGGGCAAGGGGAGTTATATCGAGCAATCTATAACGAAATAATCCGATGTATATCAGCATTGCACTTAGTATAAAAGCAAAAGGAACAGGGTCGATGGCCTTAGGAAAAAAACTTGCCAGATAAAGCAGATACACTGAAAACGGGATTAAAGAGCAGATAATCAGAATTACCAGATGCATGCCAAAAAAAGACTTGTTATATAACCACATCTTAAAGAAAAGAGCAATACTAAACATTATTAATATGATTGAATAGAACTGATTGAACCAATAATATATACCTGGTTCAAAGTATAAGCCAAAAAAAGGGCCAACAGTATTGATGTAAGCAACCTCGTGGAACAAGTGATGCTTTTCGCTGGTGAACACTAAAACCAGCGTGATTACCGGAACGACAAAGATAGCAGCGATCCTTGCAGGTTTAATCCATTGTTTTTCTCTTGTATAGCTAATGGAGAACAGAAATAATAAAACTGGGATCATTACGATACCAACGTACTGAAGCTTATAGAATATTAACGAAGTTTCCAATGTTGTCGAAGATATTTCCAATGCATAGAATATCGAATAGATTGCAAGAGAAAATAATAACATCGAAAAATAGGTGATATATTCTGAACTCTTAAACTGCCGGATGTGTAATGCCATTGCTATAAGTAAAAGGCTAGAAATTATTAAGAAACCCGAATATAAATTATAATGGATCGTGACAGCACCTTCATTCAGTAAACTATTTTTGGACTAAAATAACCTTATACTTCAAATATGTTATTATATATATATTGAAATAATGCTCTTATATTCTAAAACGAGATTATCAAATTAGCTCACAAATGCACCCATTCTAATTTGATTACATCAATCTCATACATAATTTACAAATGAATTCGTTTCTTTAGCTCCATTTTGCAAATTTATGGTCACAAGTAACTGATACAGCTTCCATCAAAAACTGTGCAAATATATTCCCTGGGCTGGGGGCATTTTCTACCATATAAGTGCAATGCATAAGCTACGCTCAGAGTGATGTCAGTAGTCTTGAAAAAAGAGTTATATTTTTAAAGGGAATAGCTAATTTGATGGTCTCGTAATTATTAAAAATGAAGATACCACAATTTGTGAGCGTAAAAAGGAAAGTTAGCATCACTTAAATCAGAATATATTATTAATATATAATTGAGAAACAGAAAGAGCATGTTTCTTCACTAAATAGTAAAAGAGGGAGTGATCGCCTTTTCACAACCACATCCTCTCAAAGAACCGTATTAGATGAAGGACTCAGACGAACTCCATGTAATACATCCGGGAGGTCATATGCTGATAACCATGTCGGGAGTTATCAAATATGGCAACCCCGAAGAAATGTTCCTCACTTGTATTGAACTGAATATCATCCTCATTGGCATTGATGAGGTCCCTTCCCAGCTCAGCTGTCCATATCCCATCTTTCCATACAGCTCCAAATTGTATGTCAGCACGGCTACTTTCTGGAGTCCTGAGGACCCGTTCTGGAACTATGGCACCCAAAGCTTCATAGTTAGGCCAGTAAGTAATGGCATCTTCATCGCTAACGCCTATGTTTTCATTTCCGATGGTCTCACCTGCATCGATCTCTGCTTGAGTTAGGACCATGGCATCAGCAAAATCGAGAGGGTCCTTTTCCATGTATTTTGGGCGTGACTTGTCTGCAATACGGTTATGTGAATATGCACTGGTTCCTTCATCACCATAGCGGCCACCATCTTCTCCATTGATGGTATCGTTTGCCCAAACATCAACGTACTTGTCATCAGCATACCCGATCATAGAGATAGTTCCAGCAACAACCTCATGGGAATCTGGATCAACGATAAGGTCTGAGCTTGTTGTCGATGTCAGCCCTGTTCCTCTTCCTGCCTTACTATGCCACATATCAGCTCTTCCGTCCTTTAACCATGAATCATCAATGATGCCATGGGTGCTGACATGAGGATCAGTGTCCGTTGGATAATACATATGACATTTAGCCATACATCCCCCGGTATCAAAAGGTTCGCCCTCTATCTCTCCGATAGGCCAGAAGAAAGATATGCGGTCCTCGGATTGTTCTGGATTCAGTTTCATCCATTTTCCATCAATGAATGACCAGGAATCTCCACGGGTGAAACTCGCTGTTGGATCAGGCCAGGTCGCCAAAACGGTAAGACGAGTGTCATTATGAAGAGCTTTTAGTGTAACTGTTGTGTCGCTGTCATAGGCATGGCATCCAGCACAGTCGGTAATACTTGCGGGGTCTTGTGTATCGTATGTCTCACCGAGCGGTACGTTCAGTTCCGGGGCATCAGCCCATAAATCATCCACTTCACCATCCACCACTGGCACATTAGTGACCTCGATAACATTCAGTTTACTTTGATCGAATAGCTGCTCTGGTCCGCCCTCCCCTTCGTCCTCAACACAGCCGGATGTTAGTATAATGAGCACCGACAGTATCGCCATTAGTGCTTTACTTGCATTTCTTGATATCATTATCTTTTCCCCCCACTCTGTTGGTATCGATGTCTTATTCCCACAGACATTTAGTTACTCAATATTTAATTGTGGACTAATATCTTCTGTAATAAATAATTTATATTTGCCATTCAAAAATATATGAGTATCTCAGTTTAAACTTTGTGCTTTGATCATTTGGTTTTTTCCTTTATTTTGATCTCTGAAATCAATGGATCTGTTAAAGAGCACAATGAATATTCTGATGATATATCTAATTCGAATTTGATTATAATGAGTTGAAAAACAGATAGATAAGTAGACCTCCAATTGTCCCTTTATCTGTAGATCACATCATTTTACATCATTTTACATCAGATCGCACTCGGTCTTTAAGTTCCTGCCTTTTTGCAGCGTTCCATCCACTAACATTTGATATATATCCGGTTACCCTTGAGAGTTGGTGGACATTGTGATTCATACAATCCGGGCACATTGGTTGGTCGCATATGGGACACTGTGCAATGTTGGCAACGGTCTCATGAGCGCATTTCTTCTCATTAAGTGCTACCCATGCGTGAACAGGGCATGGATTATCTTCATTTGTTTTCATAGGTTGTCCATCATTGAACTCATTACACCATTCTTTGCACCTGTTAATGAATTCATTCTTTGGGAGTGCAAAAAGCTCTTCTGTTGACATTGTTTGTAAATTTGACATGTTTCATTTCTCCTGTGTTATGATATATTCTTGAAAGTTAGTTTATTGATTGATAACGGTTTTTGACCCCATAATTGAATATCAATAAAGCTAAACTGGTAACAGAGTTGATAATATATGCCGGAAATTTTCATCAGATTCTCAACCAAATGTTCAGGAGTCTGATGGTCCCTGTGTTTCTTCACTCTTTTACTGTTTTCTTCTATCGAGTCCTTCAACAAACAGCTCATTGATAAGTTCCCAGATTTCGTGCGTATTCTATAAAGCATAATTTCTAAGCTGAGAAGGAATCTTTTTTGTTATCAAGACCATAGAGTGAATTTGTGGATCATACATTTTTGTAGTTCCACCAGAATTAGTTATTCAGTGGGGTAACTTTCGACTATATAAATGAAAGTTGAAAAATAATTCTTATTATTGGTGAAAGAAAAAAGATTCAGGATAGAAATCAACATCGATCTTTCCAAAAGATTTCGGTGGTCACATTTATAGTGGATTCAGACTCAAATAAATTCCCCAGATCCCACTGGCGATCATACTCACTGAAATTGCACCCAGGAACAGGCCAAACAGTCTGGTAAGTACCAGCATTCCATTATATCCTATTTTTTTGTGTATTCTTCTGGAAAAGAGAAATGTTACCAGGGTTATTGAATAAGTTAGTACCAATGCGAGCATAATGAGCGTTTTTTGCTGAACTAATCCAGCGGTCTCTGTAAGAACTATGACTGTTGTTATGGTGGCAGGACCTGTTAGTATAGGCATTGCAATTGGGAAGATCCAGATATCGTCACGTTTAGAAGATTCATCCATCTCTTTATCAGTAATGCTTTCTCTTGAGGTCTTAGCCTGCATCATTTCAAAAGCTATCATGATAAGTAACAGACCACCAGCAACTTTCAGTGAATCAAGACTGATCCCAAGAACATCCAGGATAATGTTTCCTGTAAACATGAAAAATACGGCAATGACAAAAGCTAAAGCAACCGATTTCTTTGCAATTACATTCTTTTCATCCAGGGTCTGATTATTGGTGAGCGTTATAAATGTAATTACTGCGGTAATTGGGCTCACAATGACGAACAATGTGATAAATGAATAAATGAAATAACCCACAGGATTCATTGATCAATATAAGTGTACATTGCTTAAAAAATATACGATTGTAATATTTTTTTGAGATGTTTTTGGGTGCAAAATGGTACTTCCATTCAAATTTTTGAAATTTTAAAAAGGAAATGGGAGCATTTTCTCTTCAGCTATCCACTACTGTTTTCAAGCGATCATTTCATTTTAATTTCGAATAATAGTTACAAGGAAATAAATCTCTCTTAAAATAATTAAACGTCTTGCCCATATAGTAACTTATTTTAATCTACAACCCAATATAGTGTATGGGTAAGGGAGTAGTATTATATGAAGCGAGTTGGGGAACTTGTGGGGGCAACAGTTCACTGAAAGGTGGCATTTTCTGATAAATGACTCCTATACCCATTATTAAAGTGATCTTTTACCTTTTTCATCTCTCTGGTATGTATCATAAAACCCTCTTGCATAGTATCTCGGATATCGATAATCAACTGTATTTACTCCAGTGATCTTGCTTTCTCGACAAAGGCCATGACAGTTAGTACAAAAGTGGCATGTGCCCAGGTGAGAGGACTCACACTTAAAGGACTCCCATCAAAAGGATTCAGCTGCTCTGCCAGCATACCGGTCTCTGTGGCTCTATCTGTGACCCACAGTATTATCTCCCTTGCTTTTTGCAGGTCGCTGATGCTCTTTGCCATCTGTATATACCATTGTGCTAGCCATAAGGTACATATGAACCAAGGATTACCTGGAATTATCTCCGGATCGTATTGCGCAACTTCTTGATATTTATCCTTATAGAAGCGAGCGATGCCGCCTACCTCAGTCTTCACCGACAGCATGCTTTCTATACTTTTCATAGTGCTAACCACCCTGGCATCATCGGGGGGGAGCACTCTGAACTGAGATACGGCGTAGAGGCTGGCATCTACGGTCTCATCCCTAGGGTTGATGCTTCGCAGGAACCTCCCCAGTTCCTTATCATACAGGTGATTCTCAATCCCCCTTTTTATTTCCATGGCAGCCTTGTTGTAGCTTTCTGCGAGGTCATTGTCTCCATACATTGTTGCAAACTTGGCAGCACATTTAAGCCCCGCATACACTGTCGAACATGTATAGCTGTGAACTGCTCTTTTCTCCTCCCACAGATTATAACTGGGTTTTGGGAGTCCAGTAGAAGGATCCCTGTACTTGACCATGAACTCGGCAGCCGGTATGATCAATGAGTGATAGGCCGGATCGATGTTCTCGATAGATCTTGTAATTTTATAATGATTCCACAAAGCCACGATAATAAGTGCTGTGCTATCTTCCTGTATCGGAAGTTGGATATGTCCATCTGGTGTTACCCAAGGCATCCAACCACTTGCAAGGGTGCCTGTAGGATTGTATTTTTGCAGGAAATATCCTTGTTCATGGAGAAGCCCTCGGCAATATTCAAAGAATTTTTGAACAGTTCCCGAGTAACGTGTTATGTCCAGTGCCATGGCGATAAATGCACTGTCTCGTGGCCACATATAACTGTATGAATCCATGTTGAACCTTTCAAGAATATCACTGTCATTGGCAGCTATGATCGCGCCATCGTTATCGATCTGCGACTTTATAATAAGCAGACTGTGCTTGAATAAGTCTCCCACTTTTGGTGGAAGATCAAAAAAATCGTACTTTTCCTTGTTCACCCATGAATAAGAGTGCTGTCCTGCTTCATTCATGATCTTTTCAGGTGTTGTATTAAGGACAAGCTCGTTGAGCCGCTTGACTTCAAAGAAAGTTTTCCCTGCTGCGATCCAGTAATATATTATTTTTGTTTCTCCCGCTGCCAGATGCAGGGAGAAACGGATGAAACTGTTCACTGCCCCAACCTGAATAGAGTTCATATTAAGCTCTCCAGACTTAATAGCACCAGATTCATCCGTCCCTTTTTGACCTACTTCATACTGGTCAAAGTATGGTGAGCCACTGATAAGGAAGTAGCGCGAGTCCTGGTAATGTATTATGGATCGCAATGCAGGGTCATAGATAGCCGTATCACCATTCGGGTTCTCGTAAAGGGCAATATCATGGCTGAAAAGTAGCTTCATGTCCACATCTATGGTGTCGGTATTGGTTATTGCTATCTTTCGAATGAATACATTCTCATGAGGGTGTACACATTCGTTGAGCCTTAACTCAACTTCAAGACGATCATTGCGATAGTAGGTATCAGTTACCAACCTATCATTTTGGTAACCAAGATCGTGGTTCCAATCATCCCCGATCAGAGAGACCAGGCCAAGATTTTTCCCATCCACTTTCACCCCTATCCTACAATGTCGCCCATTCACATGGTTCTCATTTCCTATATGGGGGAAGTACATGTCCCGGATGCTTGCATTCCTATCAAGATTCACCAGCAGTGATCCGTTTCCAACAACGAGTGGTTTAGGCATTTGAGCGTCACCTTTAATGTATATTCTCACGTATAAGCATACATCATGAGCTAAAGTAGTTTCCTGCTTGATTGGAAATGAAAAATATCGCCATTAAATTATTGGGGCTCTAATTTAAATGGTAAAGATATTCAAGTAGTTGTGACATCATGATCGAATGAAATGTGGGGGTATAGGTACGGTTTTCAGTCTAAAAAAGACCGACTCTGGTGCGAACATAGGTATCCTTTCCTATGAATATCCACCAAATTTTTTTGGTGGAGTGGGTATCCATGTAGGTGAGCTAACCAGAAGTCTTGCAATCGGAAATGATCAGGTACATGTGTTTACATCCAATGTACAGGAATCGAACGAACAGTTGGTCCGAAATGTATGCGTACACTGGCCACCAGAACTTCATTATCAGGCATCTAATGATTTTAGTGCGGTATATAAAAAGATACTGACCAACATCAATGTAGCTGCGATGGTGAAAAAACAGTATTTAACTGGCAGTCTGGATCTGTTGCACTCGCATGGTGGGTTGATCCAGTTAGCTGCTACATTATCAAAGCAGAGCACCCAGTTGCCACTGGTGATGACAGCTCACAGTATAGATGTCAACAGAACGAAGCCAGATGGGCTGAGTGTAATGATGGAGAAAAATGTGGTGGGCATGGTGGACAGGTTCATTGCAGTATCAAAGTCCATACAAGAAGAACTGGAGCAAACATTTGAAATCGAAACTGATAGGATCACGATCATTCCAAACGGTGTGGATACTGAAACATTCAAACTCCAGAATGCGGACGACCTCAAAAGAAGATACAAACTTGATGACCGATTCGTTGTGCTGTTTGTTGGAAGGAATGACCCACAAAAGGGCGTGAAGTATTTGGTTGATGCCGTGCGAAGGCTCCAGAAAGATATTCCAGAGATAATGCTGGTCCTGGTCGGCCAGCCGGATATATATCATGACAAGTATATCCTCTGCCTCCCGCATGTGGGGAAACATGAACTCATTAAATTATACTCTCTCTCTGACGCTTTCGTGCTACCAAGCATCTACGAGCCTTTCGGTATCGTGCTCACGGAAGCCATGGCATGTGAGACCGCGTGCATTGGGTCACGGGTCGGAGGGATACCAGATATAATTGACCACAACAGGACCGGGCTTCTAGTGGAGCCGGAAAGCGGTGCAAGTATCGCAGAAGCGATCGATAGATTATACAGTGATCCGGAAAGGAGATGCATGATGGCGAAAAGGGGGCGTGAGAGGGTGATATCATCCTTTGACTGGCAAAATATAGCAAAGAAGACTGGAGAGGTATATCAGCAGGCACTTAATTAAAACCAATTTCTGCTCAGAATGTGCTCAATGTTAACCTATCAGGGATTCGATCCGCACATATACCTCTAGATTCACTCTTTCTATGTTGCATACGAAACCCAGATAGATCTCTCCCACTCGCATTTAATGTAGAACCAGATATTATTTGCTATACAAGCATATCGGAGCAGAAATTTACTAAGGGGGTAGGCGAGCTATCACAACAAGCAACCATTATCGAATTGTAGAGGAAGTGAAGCTGCACAATAAACTCAAGCCAGTTAGCGAACTACTGAGTTTATTTGAGGATTTCTACAGAGCCATTATTCGCTTTGACCGAAAAATAGAGTATTTATCGGTCAAAAATGCAATTTTCGGTCAACGATATGAATAATTGGTCAACGAATGAAAGAATGAGATTTTGAACTGAATACGGAGGAAGTGAGAAAGATATTGGAGAAAATGTCGTTATGACATTTCCCCATATTCAGGATTCTCAACTTTTCCCATGAAAAGTATGGAACCTGCTCTCTTATCTTCGATGAAGAACATGAAAGGATGGTCTGCTGTAAACTCACACTTGTAGTAAGGTAGTTCTTCTTCCATTACGATTTCTGTTGCAGCTTCAGTTCCTTTTTCATTTACACCGATATATGCTTGATGAACTACTTCAGATCTGAATAGACCACCACTGGCACTGATGCCTGAAAAATCAGCCATGCCAGAATCAAAGGCATCAACAATTCCCATGTTCTGCAATGGTTCATTTAATTTAGCCTTTGCCTCAAACGTGAACTTTGGCAACAGGATTTTTACTTCGTCGGAATTAAGGTTATTCTTTAGCTCATTGTAATAACCGAGCGTAAGATCATTTTCAAATATAAACACGATGAAATATTTGATACCTTCAAACAGGTGGATTCTTCAATTGCCAGAAGCTATGGGGGCACTGGTCTTGGCCTTTCAATTGTCAAGAAATTTGTTGAAATGCATGGTGGCGAGATCTGGGTTGAAAGTGAAGTTGGAAACGGAAGTACGTTCACATTCACAATT
>NZ_JAUVEY010000063.1:0-11918 GCF_030594565.1 Methanococcoides sp. | reverse complement strand
CGAGATTCTCCACATTGTCCTATGAGCTTCATACCCCAACGTTACCATTGGCGCGTGTCATAATAGGATTAACCCAAATGGAAGGGATAGCGTTGCCGCAATTCATGTTATAACTTCTTGTCGCACCTTATCCTAACAGATTGTTTAGGTTAGATTCCCAAACTTCTCCATATTGTCCTATGAGCTTCACACCCTGACGTTACCATCAACGCATGTCATAGTAGGATTATCCCAAATGGAAGGGACAGCGTTTCCGCAATTCATGGTTTAACTTTCTTGTCGCACTAATCCTTACAGCCTTGACATTGATTTGTTGAAGCCTGAGAAAGAGGATATGTGGTTTTATGGTATCTCTTCAAAAAGATATGCTCTTTACACTTATGAGAATGAACAGATCAAGTTCATGGAAGGAGAGAGATCTTTCAAATTGCATGGACTTGGACATTTAACAAATCCATTTCCAAAAGATGTTGAAGATTGGCAGGCTGAGATATGGGAAGATATTCTCATGTTGCATTATGGATTAATTTCAGAATTGGATATTGAAGAGAAGTATTCAAACATGTATGCTATCTCAAGGCTCACTGTTTCAACTGCAAATGTCCTGAGAAGATTCAAGGGAATTAATATTAAGAAAGATTGGAAAGACCAGATTAAACCTTTTAATTTTTATCATGTTGGGTTTCAGGTTGCTGAAAAAGATGGTCAGGCGGTAAAACCATTAGTTCCATTTTCAAATGATCCTCAAAGCATTGTTTATGAACCGTTTATTGATTATGCAACAGGAGAGATTAAACAAGGATCTCATTATTTTAAGCCTTTAAGCAGGACAATAATGCAGTATGTAGATCATCTTGAGCACAAGTTTGATGGAGAAAACGGAGTTCTTGAAAGAAAGCATGTCCATGCTGATTCTGTGGTTTATATTGGGAAGGAAGCAAACAATATTGATGAGCAGGAATTAGATGTGAAGAAAGCTCAGGAGTTTATAGATGAGAAGTTAGTTTATGAGTTCATTCTGAATCTGACTCCTGAGAAAGCAAGAGATATTGGAATTAAGCATAGGAGTGCATTGGCTTATTTGAAGAAAAAAGCAAAAGAAGGGAAATTGAATTTTAAGTCAAATCATGTGCAAAGAGTTGTTAATCACATTCAATCAAGTTACTGATGGTAATGAGTTTATTATTTGAAGAAGAGTATTTAATGTTGAAAGGGATTGTGGAACGGCATTTAATAGGGGGGTTAATTTACTTAGTTTATTATTTAATCCAGATGGAGTCGCACTCTTATCGGAAAGAATTTTAGTGCATATATCTTTTATTTGATGCTGTTCCTCGTTCTTAAATGCATTAATATCATTGAGTATTTTTTTTATTTCATCATCAAGTATAGGTTTAAGCACTTGAATGACAACTTCGTTTTTTATTTCGACAGAAATTTCGTTATTAATGTGGCTATTAAACACAATACTTTGAGAATTACCTTCCTTTTCTGAAGCACTGTGGTGAATTGTTTCAAAATCATATTGTCCAATTAAATGAGATATTTCGTATATTATAGCCGCTTGTATGTTCAAAGCTTGTTTAAAATTTTTTAAAATTGTTTCATTCTCAGAATACCCGTGTTTTTGAGGAGAACAAAATGAAAAGTCAATATAACATACAGCTTTTTCATGTTCATTTTTAAAAGACTTTATGTTAGACGGTACGTAAGTTTCAATTAATTTAAGTGATTCAATGTACCACGCATTGTACTGATTATTAAAAATCTCTTTTAAATAATTATCAGGATTCGACCAGAAAAATTGCTCTTTTTCTTTTTCAATTGAAGTATCAGGAATAATAATAATAAATGATCTAAAAAAATTTTCTGCACTTGTATTAATTCGATCTGCTGTCTTGCACAATCTTGAAACTTTATCAATTAGTTCCATATATGAACTCATTTTTTAATCACCACTTTTTTAACAAACATGTAGTAATAGTTATAAAGTTTTTTATTAATGTGTATTATTCACCCACCATTTCATGATTAAAACAGCTTAAATAGTAGTGTACAAAAAATCAACAGTACTTTTTCTCATATGTTATGATTATGGTTGTGCGACTAAATGACACAAACCCGTACAAAAAAACAGACTTACCTATATCCCCACATAGCAAGTCGGGGATATAGATAACGTGAAAAAACCGAACTCTGATAATTTGATTACAAAGATTGGGTATAATTAACAAAACAGTTAAATTAATTTAGTCAAGCTGATTGATTTCCTTATCGGTAAATAATATATAGATCATAATATACTTTGATTCCTTTATGTATAAAAGAATTAAATTATTCTTCTTGTGTATAGTGATAAGTTTGATTGCTCTATCTGGTTGTATCGAAGAAGATTCTAATATTTTGAGTATTGGTAATACTGGATTCACAGGAGATTCTCTTGAAATAACTGTAGCGGATTATAAACTAGTTGATTCGTTTGAAACAATGAATGCTTTCAACAAACCCATCTATTATTATCCACCCGAAGGAGCTCAATTTTTACTGGTTTATTTAGAAGCCACAAATGTAGGAACGGATAAAACTCCGAGTGATACTATTACCCTTAATAAAGACCTTATCAGCTCTTCAGATGTTGACACTCCAATACTTTCATATTCTGGAAACAACCTTGAAGCTAATGATAACATTATACTCTATCGTTCTTCTGACTCATATTCCGATAAAATATATAGCGTCTCATCAATAAATACGCATTATTTATTTGCATTGTTTGATAAGAACCATGAGCCTAAATTTAAAGGATATGGAAATGTTTATCCTAATATAACCAAAGAAGGATGGATTGCATTTTCAGTTCCAAATAATATAGATTTAACAGAAACACATATAAAAGTCCATGGATTAACATGGGCTTTCTAATTTTTTTAAAAAATTAACAGCATTTACCCCAAGTTTCCAACCTTTCCCTTACATGAGCATTGAGAATTAACAGCTTGTCACCCATAGCATAAGCTCCTAAGTTTGACATTTCATTCAAGAGTGTCAAATTATGTACAATTGTGAAATGTAACTGCTTATACCTGACATTTATGTGTAGTTTGTCAAAATATGTACGATTGTTAAATTCAGTACCAACAAATTTCTTTAACATATCACCCTTCCAAACAATGATAAATACTGGTAGTTGACATATTGTAGCTATATAAGGATCATCTGTGGGAGATGGGTAGATGCCGTTGAGTATGGAAAAAGGCAATTCGAACGGGGATAGTATCAAACTGAAGGTAGCTGAGGCGACCCAGGAAGATGTGGGAAAAGGTATTGTGCGTATCGATCCGAAACACAGGGAAAAGATCGATGTTGCAGAATATGGAGTCGTGGAGATAGAGGGGGGACGTAAGACATCAGCACTGGCGATAAATACTGATCAAGTAGATGCCGGGCTTGATGTCATCCGAATGGATGGCCTTATGCGTGCCAACGCAAAGGTCAGTATCGGAGATTATGTCGAAATAAGAAAAGCGGAGTGGAAGGAAGCAATTAATGTCACTTTCGCACCTGTGAGCAAAGGAATGCACATTTCAGCTTCAAGTGATATACTTGCATCTGTTTTCAGGAACAGGACCTTATCAAAAGGGGATTTTATCTCTACAACAAATTTCAAGAGATCAAAGAGCGGCCCTGCCAGAAGCATGATGTTAGAGGATATGTTCAGTGACATATTTGATTACTCATTTGGCCTGGGTGAGATCAAGATGCAGGTGATCTCAACATCCCCAAAGGGCATTGTAAAGATCACTGATCTGACAGAACTCAAACTGCTGCCTGAAGCTGTAGAGCTCCCGCCGGAGCAGTCGATACCAACTGTAATGTATGAGGACCTTGGTGGTATCAAACCAGCAATTTCCAAAGTAAGGGAGATTATAGAGCTTCCGTTAAAGCACCCGGAGCTATTTGACCGGTTGGGCATAGAACCACCACGGGGCGTACTGCTGCATGGTCCTCCCGGGACCGGGAAGACAATGCTGGCAAGAGCAGTTGCCAATGAATCTGATGCTTATTTCGTATCTATCAACGGTCCCGAGATCATGTCAAAATACTATGGTGAATCCGAGCATCAGATACGTGAGATCTTCGATGATGCCGAACAGAATGCACCTGCGATCATCTTCCTTGATGAGATAGATTCCATCGCACCAAAAAGAGCAGAGGTTACCGGAGAGGTCGAAAGGAGGGTAGTCTCACAGCTTCTTTCATTGATGGATGGGCTGAAAGAGAGGAAGAATGTCATCGTTATTGGTGCAACCAACCGTCCGGAAGCCCTGGATATGGCCCTGCGTCGTCCCGGGAGGTTCGATCGTGAGATAGTTTTGCATGTACCTGATCAGGATGGCCGACTGGAAATATTCCAGATACATACCCGCGGAATGCCACTGGCAGATGATGTGGACCTTAAGGCACTGGCTGAAACTACCTATGGGTTCGTGGGAGCGGACATTGCAGCACTTTGTCGAGAAGCGGCAATGAGCACCCTCAGGAAGGTCCTTCCCCAGATCAACCTTGAAGATGAACACATCCCGGTTGAGATCCTTGAAAAGCTCAGCGTGACATCGGAAGATTTCAAGTTAGCACAGAAGGATGTGCAACCATCCGCCATGCGTGAGATCATGATCGAGACGCCAAATGTGGGATGGGACGACGTAGGGGGATTGGAAGATGTCAAGGAACTGCTCAAGGAAGCTGTTGAATGGCCTCTTAAAAATCCGGAATCGTTCCAGCGTATCGGAGTGGAGTCTCCAAAGGGGGTTTTGCTGTATGGACCACCGGGAACCGGTAAGACCATGCTGGCAAAGGCCATCGCCCATGAATCCAACGCTAATTTCATAACCGCAAAGGGAAGTGACCTTCTTTCAAAGTGGTATGGGGAATCTGAAAAGCACATCTCAGAGATGTTTGCCCGTGCCCGCCAGGTTGCACCATCCATTGTTTTCCTTGATGAGCTTGATGCACTTGCACCCATACGCGGAGGAGCAATGGGAGAACCACATGTTACAGAACGTATCGTGAACCAGTTGCTCTCAGAACTTGACGGTCTTGAAGAGTTACACGGTGTTGTTATCGTAGGTGCTACGAACAGGCCTGATATCATCGATCCGGCACTGATCCGCCCGGGAAGATTTGATGAAATGATACTTGTCCCTGTGCCAGATCTGCCCACCCGTCGTAAGATCTTTGAGGTCCATACCAGAAAGATGTCACTTGCAAGTGATGTCAATATAGATGAACTGGTAACTTCAACAGACAAGTATACAGGAGCTGATGTTGCAGCAGTCTGTAAAAAAGCAGGACGCTTTGCCCTTCGTGAAGACCTAATGGCAAAAGAGGTCTCACAGAAGCACTTCCTGAAAGCGATCGATGAAACAGGAACATCAGTTACCTCTGACACCATGAAATATTACGAGAACCTTAAAGGCGACCTTCAAACCAAGAGATCAAGGGAAATCGAGAGTCCTGTCTATGGATGATGCTTATTGAAAGATATCAAACACAAAACCAATTGGTTCTGTAGAGACCCCCTTCCCAAAATTCCCTCGTCTTTCGACTGGCATTTTGTATCATATCATTTCTTTTTGTGTAGGTATTGGTACAACTCCAGAAGCATCACCAATCACATTGACAAGTTCTGTATCTGTACCAACGATGATCTTTGTTCCGTTTTTCAGTGCAGCAACGGTTGATTCAAGTTTCTTATAATCGATTGCATTATCAACAAAGTATTTTTGAATTGATTCGTTGACCAGCTTTATTTGTTCTGCATCGGCTTTTGCGACTGCTGTTATTGCATACGCTTTCCCGTTTGCTTCCAAAATTGCGGCTTCTTTGAGTCCTTCGGCTTTCTTGATCTCCGCACGTTTAAAACCATCTGCCTCAATTTCGGCAGCATTCGCAAAATCGGCGGCAGCGATCTTTTTGTTGTTTGCTTTCACGACTTCGTTCATTGCCTCTTGAACATCCTGAGGGGGTTCAATTCTTTGAATTTCAACACGAAGGATATCCACACCATAGCTTTTTGTTTCCTCGTTCAATACTTGTTCCACACTATCATTTATTTCAGCGCGGTTCTCGTTCGCATCGGTCAATGTCATTTTACCAATAACCGCCCTAAGTGTGGTTCGTGCAAGTGAAGAAAGCTGACGTTTATGGTCATCGACGTGATAAAGTGCAGCTTGCGGATCATTTACCTTATAATAAACGACGGCATCAACGATAGCGTTCAGTTTGTCACTTGTGATAACCATCTGTGGATCGACATCCACCATTTGTTCGGTAATGTTCACGATCCTTACTTTGTCCACGAATGGAATTAAAATGTGCAATCCGGGTTCAAGCACCTTTGTGAATTTACCAAACCGCTCGACCACACCGTATTCAATTGGTCTGATCTGTGCAAAAATGATCGGGTTTGATCTCAATTCTATATTTGTTTGTCTCTGTGATCTTTCATTGAAAGACATATGTATCACTCCTTGGAATTTTATTAGGGAAGTTGTAATATATAAATTGGTCTGTAATATAAGATTGCATTCAAGATCTGTATATTATAATTGGGGTACAATTGTAAAATTCTGCAAAGCCGAAACATAGAACCTATAAGTGAATAGAAACACATACTAAATTTGGATGGATGAAAATGGCTGTGAACCAAAAAAGCTGAGACTATTTCCATTACTCCTCATAACATTCATCGATACCCTTGGTTTCGGAATAGTAATCCCATTCCTTGTTTTCCTGGTGGATCAGTTTGGGGGGAACGCCATTGTTTATGGTTTCATCGGTGCTATGTATCCGGCTTTCCAGCTAATAGGGGCACCCATACTTGGAAGATGGTCTGACATTCACGGAAGGAAGAAGATATTGTTCATAACTCAGGCAGGAACATTATTTTCCTGGATAATATTCTTGCTTGCATTTTTCACTCCTTTGAAAACTCTGGTTACCGTGGATTCCACAGTCCTTGGATCATTTATCATCACAATACCCCTCCTCATCCTTTTCATAGCGAGGAGCTTTGATGGGCTTACGGGAGGAAATATAGCCGTAGCAAATGCTTACCTTGCAGACATAACTGAAGAAAATGACCGTAGCAAGAACTTTGGAAAAATGTCCATTTCCGCAAACCTTGGATTCATAATAGGGCCGGCACTTGCAGGCCTGCTTAGCATAACGATCTATAAGGAACTGATCCCAGTACTTGCTGCTGCCCTCATATCTCTGGTAGGAACTATTGTAATACTGCTATATCTACCGGAATCAAGGCAATGCAAAATACGAACAACAAAGAAGATCAGTTTCAGAGAAGTGATCGGAATAAAGAACATACCCTACATGTTGCTCCTATATTTCTTGATCTTTTTTGGATTCAATATCTTTTATACAGCATTCCCGCTTCATGCCATAAGATCCCTTCAATGGACCGTTGCTGAAATGGGGATATATTTCTCAGTACTTGGGATCCTGATGATAATAGTACAGGGACCCATACTCAGCCGAGCAGTGAAGAAGTATTCAGATGCTCACCTTGCCATAGCCGGAAGTGTTGTGCTTGGTACGAATTTCGTACTGCTTGCATCCGGGAACGTTGCCCTTACGTACCTTGCAGCTGCCTTCTTTGCACTTGGTAACGGCATTATGTGGCCTTCGATCCTGTCCATAATCTCAAAACTTGCCGGAGAAGATAATCAGGGTGCAGTGCAGGGTTTTGCCAGCAGTATTTCAAGCCTGTCCAGTATTTTAGGACTTATCTTAGGAGGATTCTTCTATGAAATATTTGGAGGAAGGGCGTTCATAGTAGCTGCAGTGATCATTTACACAGTATTCCTGCTATCCTTCAGAATGCTTACCTTTGAAAAGAAAATAAAGGAAGAAACAGAAAAATAAACAAGGAAAGTTAAAATAATAAAGAAGGAACGAATGGATCATTCCCCTTTGATCTTCTTCAGTTCATCAAGTACATCCATTGCATGCCCTTTAGCCTTGACCTTATCCCATACCTTTGCAATATTTCCTTCCGGGTCGATGAGGAAGGTCGTCCTGACAGTACCCATATATTCCCGACCTGCCATTTTTTTCAGATGCCAAACATCATAGCTTTGCTGAACCTCAGTATCTTCGTCTGAAAGAAGAGTGATCCCCAGTTCCTTCTTATCGATGAACTTTTTGTGTGATGCCTGGCTGTCTTTGCTGACACCGATCACAAGAGCATTTTCTTTTTCGAAATCATCTTTTAGCTTTGTGAATTCCATGGCCTCTATGCTGCAGCCAGATGTGTTGTCCTTTGGATAGAAATAAAGGGCTACCCATTTTCCTTTAAGCTCCTCCAAAGATATCTCATTACCTTCTGGATCTGGAAGGCTGAGTTGTGGGGCTTTTTCCCCTGCAGAAAGTGATGTTTTAGCCATTTTAGTACCTCACATTTATTTTAGGCATCCAGCTACAAAGGACCATCTACGAATAAAATGATCCATCTATAATATATGCTTCACATTAGCCCTTTCTTAAAGAATCCACAGGATCAAGCTTTGAAGCTTTATTTGCAGGATAGACACCTGCGATCAGCCCTACACCAACGGCTATGGCAACACCCAGAACGAAAAGGTACATGGGGAAAATGTAAGGCAGACCAAGGATAGTCACTGCAGCATAAGAGCTGACTAAACCCAATATCGTCCCCAAGATACCTCCTATAAGCCCAAGTATTATTGATTCGGTGATAAAAAGGGAAAGGATATTGGACCTCGTAAAACCCAATGACCTTAACAGACCTATCTCTTTTGTCCTTTCGGTAACGGTCACAAGCATAATGTTCATGATCCCAATGGAGCCGACTATCAATGAGATGAGTGCAACTGAGATAAAAAGAGAAGTAAGACCAGCTGAAAGCTCATCAAGCTGATCAAGAATGTCAGCCTGATTGAATATGGTATAAGGCTTTACATCCTCATTATCAAGCTCCCTTTCAGAAACTCCCAGGCTTCTGGCGATCTTCTTATCGATCTCATCAGAAACAGGACGTACCGATTCAGCATCTTCAACTGTTATTGAAAATCCCCCATAATCTTCAATTCCAAGCATCTCGTTCATCGTATCTATGGGAATGAATATCCTGACATCGGATTCGGCCCCGGTCTGTATAAAAGTAGTATCCGGACTATCAATGATACCAATTACTTTGAAACTGTGTTCTACAGGTGTACCATCCCTGCGTATGAACTCGATATCGATAGAATTGCGATAAGATATCTTCTGGTCGAACTTTTCATATGCAACATCTGAACCCAATACAGCAGTATACTTATCCTGGTCCGAAAAGAAATTCCCCACCTCCAATTGTATATTGCCGATCTTTTCATAATCGGCCGAGCTCCCTTGTATATCGATCTGTCTGATAGTACTGATATAAGTAACACCCGCCAATTGCTGCCGTATAGGGGAAACACCTTCGACCTTTGGAGTGTTCCTTATAGCTTCAAGCTGGTTGTCATAGAGTAGATTGATGTCCTCACTATAGATGACAATGAAGTTCGAGCCCTGAGACCCAAGCTCATCAACAAAGAACTGATTAAAACTTGCACCAAGAGATACATTTGCAACAACAGCAGCTATCCCTATGATGATACCAAGAGTTGTTAATGCAGATCGAAGCTTGTAGCTACTGATACTACCGATCGATAAATGCAGAGCCTGTGAGAACTTCAGCATACCGGAACACCCCTTTCATTCATAGCTCAGTGATTCCCCCGGGTCCATTTTAGCCGCTTTATTGGCAGGATAAACGCCTGCTACCACACCAACAAAAAGTGCGATCCCAAATCCCAGGAAGATAAGAGATATCGGGAAGACGAACGGCACATCTATGTACTGATTTACGAAGTAAGAAGCTATAACTCCCAGGATAACACCAAAGATGCCACCTAAAAAACCAATGATGGCTGCCTCTACAACAAAAAGTGTAAGAATATCCCTGTAAGTGAATCCCAGAGACTTAAGGATGCCTATCTCTTTTGTCCTTTCAGTGACCGTCACGAGCATGATATTAGTTATACCAATGGAACCAACAAGAAGGGCTATCAGTGCAATAACTGTCAATATCGAGGTGAGTGCAGTGGAGATCTGGTTGAGCTGTTCAAGAATATCCTGCTGGCTGAAGATCACATAAGGTTTTGCGTCCTCATTATCGAGATCACGGCTGGAGACACCAACAGATCTTGCAAGGTTCTCGTCGATCTCATCAGTAACGGTTTCAAGGACTTCAAGGCTCTCAGCTTTTATGAAAAAAAAACCAATATCATTTACACCCTGCATCTCCTGCATCACATCCAGGGGAATAAATACCCTGAACCTTGGATCGAGCTCAGGGGCAACATAAGTAGCATCTGGATCCTGAACTATACCCTTCACCGTGAACTTGTGGGTGCTTACAGTACCATCGATATTATTAATGGAAATATTGATGGAGTTCTTTACAGAAAGGTTCCTTTCAAATTTATCATATGCTATATCCGAACCTATCACAGCAACGAATTGGTCCTGATCAGTGAGGAACTGACCTTTTTCCATGACAATATTCCCAACTTCCCCATATTCGGAACGGACACCATTTATTGTGGCACTTCGACTCGAAGATTGATACGTGACAGTACCTATTTGTCCATTAACAGGCGATACCGCCTCAACACCCTGTGTGTTCCTTACAACTTCAAGCTGGTTATCATGGAAGACATTGTTCTTTTGCGTAAAAACAACAATGAAATTAGAGCCTACAGCTCCAATGTTATCTTCAAAGCTCTGGCTAAACCCCACGCCCAATGAAATGTTCACAATGACAGCAGCCACACCTATGATAATACCAAGCGTGGTCAAGGCAGAGCGTATTTTAGCACTGCGTATGCTTCCAAGTGCGATCTTCACAGCGTGCGAGAGCTTTACCATGATCTCAGCTTTCCATGGATATCCTTAGACCTTTCTTTCGGTACAAGTAATAAGCAACAACTACAATGACACCTCCAATTAACAGGACCACCAGTGTAGTGTGATCGTTGTCCTCCCCCACATGTTTCAATGTAAGGACACGTGTTCCGACAACTTCATCGTGTTCATTCAACCCATTCCTGTAATTCGTATTGATAGTAAGGTTCACCGGACCGGTCTTATCAGGATCTTCTGCCTGTGCTTCGATCTCAATGGTAAAAAGTTCGTCCGAGTCCATGGAGCCAACGAAATATTCCTGCGGAAGGAAATCAACACCATCTGCTTCAAGTTCTACAAGCACAGAAGATAGTGCATTCGGATGGATGTTCGCAACATCGAACTCCAGGTTCGCCTTACCATTCTCCAGAACAAGAGGCATGGAAGGAATTACCCTCACAGACGAAGATTCCACAACGACAGGCACCATCCAGTTATTATTAAATGAGTGGGAGTTACCTATCATGACAAGATCGAGGAAATAAGTACCATCTTCTATCGAATCACTTACCTTGATATTATAAGTGACCTGCACGAAATCTCCCGGTCCAAGCACCCCTTTACCTTCATAAGGCTGACTTGTAACGGTGATCGTATCAGTACCTATTAGTGTTGCGGATTGTACCCTTGCAAAAGTATCGTAGTTCACATCATCAATAAGGATCGTACTCTGTTGGGCAGTATTTGTCAGGGTAAAGCTCACACTACCCTCATCACCGGGCATAAATACCTCAGGTGAAGCGATTATGTTTGAGAGCCCCACGGTACCTTTGCTATCAAAAGTGGTGGAGCCTACTTTGATATCAAAAGTACTTTTTTGCCAGGAGGAGTCATCACTCGCACGATACAGTATGTCAAAACTGCCTGTACCTGCCTTTGCACCATCATCC
>NZ_JAUVEY010000171.1:0-3702 GCF_030594565.1 Methanococcoides sp. | reverse complement strand
AATTCGGTTGGTAGCATACGAACCCGGGAAGAGAAAATCGTATCTGTAAAAAACGATCTCAAAAAGTATCTGGAAGATGTCGAACAGATCGGATCGTTCATCCAAAATAAGTACGGTGATGCAAAAGAACTTGGATTTGTGGAAGATAAGCTGGATCAAATTGATGATATTTCCGGTTTCGTGAATGAAAAACAAACGAAGCTTCACGGTAAAGAAAAAGAAATATCTACCAAGGTTGCGGAACTTGAGAAAAAGATACAGAAGAGCAAAGACCTTCTTAGCAAGGGGCTTTGTCCTACCTGCGGGCAGGACCTTCAAGGTTCAAAAGTATGCGAAGAGACCGCTGGGGATGAAGATCGGAAAACCGAGCTTATCAATGAACTGGAGCTGATAAGGGCAGACCAGGACAAAATTAAGGTGAAAGTGGAACTTATCCGGAATGTGCGGGATATCATTAAAGCGATAGCTGAGGCTGAAAAGCAGTTACTGCTTAAGAAGAACGAGATCACTTCCATTGAGAAGGGCATAGAGGAGCATTTAAGTTCCATCAAGGAAGAAAATGATAAGGTAATAGATATTGAAAAACAGATTGATGAATGCAAGCGTTCGATAGCTGAGCTGAAAAATGGGATGGAGTCTCTTAAAAGTGAGGAGACCGCTGCACAGGAACTTCATGGGAAGTTATTGCATAAACTGGATGCGGCAAGGCAGATACGCTCCAATATTCTGAAGGTCAAAGATATACAAAATAACATCAACCGTCTTCAGGACGGGGTGAAAAACGGACTGGAAAAGATAGAACTGTTCGAGTCGCAGATAAATGAACGTAAGCAACGCATCCTTAAACTTGATGAGGCATTGGGGGACGTTGATCTGAAGAAGCTCCAGGCAGATAGATCTCAGTATGAAAGTGCATATAACGGGATCGTTTCTGAGATGGAGGTGCGGGATCAGCGTAAGAGTGAACTCCACAAGGAGATCGGGCGTATAGAAGGGGATATCCAGAGACTGAACGAGCTTAAGAAAAAGCAGAAGATGTTGGTGAACAAGAAGGATTTCCTTGCAGCAGTCTATCGGGATGCAGAGGAACTTGAAACGATGTATCTGCGTCTTCGTGTGGAGCTTCGTGCAAAGAACATTGATGCTCTTGACAGGTTACTGAACGAGATATTCTCTTTTATGTACACCAACAATGCCTATTCTCATATCAGCCTTGATCCGGAATACAATCTGACGATATACGAGAAGGATGGCACGCCTCTTGAACCCAAGTTGTTGAGCGGAGGGGAGCGGGCAATATTCAATCTGGTCCTTCGGTGTGCGATATATCGTTTGCTGGCACATGCGCCGGGAAGTGCAGAGCTGCCTCCACTGATACTTGATGAGCCTACTGTTTTCCTTGACCGTGGTCATGTCCATCAGTTGATCAAACTTATCGATATGATGAGGAATATCGGGGTTGGACAGATATTGATCGTATCACATGATGAGTCATTGATCGATTCAGCAGACCACGTTTTTGTCGTTGAGAAAGATCCTATCACAAATAGCTCTTCCATATCCAGTAAATGACATTTATCGAAAAAATGCAACCATAAGATATATTATAGTTTTTAGCCTATTAAAGCTAGGATAATGGTTTGACCATAAGGGATGGACGATTTGCGAGGGATCTAATGAGCGCCGAGAACAGAGACTTTGTAATAGAGAGGCTTGAGCGGAAGCTAGTTGAAAAGGAAGGCGATATGGAGGTTATGAACACTACTCTTCGTGATTCTATCATGAGGGAACTTCGTAATGACCTAAAGAACGACCTTGATATCAACAATCGGCTCAACAGGGTCGAGCAGGACTTAAAGGAACTTTCAAGCAATATAAGTGGAATGATGGATGAACTTCTCGACCAGAAATCTCAGTTGAGATCCCTTAGGAAAGATCTTCCAAGATCAGACCTCGGATTTGCAAAGTCTGTCACTGATATGGCCTTTGATGTTCCGGCACAAAAACCTCTGGAAGCGGTTCCTGAATCCAAAGTTCGTCTTACTGACTCTCTTTTTGGTCAGAGGTCAGTTCCAAAGCCCGCAGTTGAGGTGCTAGTTCCTGATCTAAAGGCTCAGGAAGCAAGATCGCCTGTGTCACAGACATCTTCAGGTTCGAACTGGGGCAACCTTATTAATTCTGGCGAAATCAATATGAAAATACGTGAAATAAAGGCAGAAGAGCCAGTGCAGAGTCAGCAGGATAGTATTCCTTCTGAATACATTGTTGCAAATGATATGAGGACCCCATTTGAAAGAAGTGCTCCTCCGACCCCAAAGAACGATGACTGTGAATATATTGTCGCTGAAGAAGGGGAGTCATTGCGCAGGCGTTCTGAGACCGAACTTGAGACTGTGGAAGATCGTGATGATGAAGATACGGTGATCACAACGACTCGCAGAAGATCTTTATAATCCCTTACCGAGGAATGTTGTGTATATTAAGGAACTTGAATTTATAAATTTCAAATCTTTTGGCAAAAAAGTTAAGATACCCTTCTTTGATGATTTTACTACCATTTCCGGTCCGAACGGAAGCGGGAAATCAAATATCATCGATGGTATCCTTTTCGTTCTTGGTCTTTCGAACTCACGAACATTAAGGGCTGAAAAACTTACTGATCTGATATACAATGGCGACAAGGCAAAAAGGCCGGATTTTGCACAGGTTACTATTAAATTCGATAATATTGACCGCGAGATGCCGGTGGATGCCGATGAGGTTACTATCAGTCGAAAGATCCGGGAGACTGATAATGGTTATTATAGCTACTTCTATTTTAACGGCAAGGCTGTGAGCCTCACTGAGGTCCATAATTATCTTTCAAAGGCAAGAGTGACTCCGGAAGGTTACAATGTTGTCATGCAGGGCGATGTTACTCGCATCATTACAATGACCCCGAATGAACGGCGTAAGATCATCGATGAGATCGCCGGTGTTGCTGAGTTTGATAACAAGAGGGACAGGGCACTAAATGAACTTGAGATCGTCAGGGAACGCGTTGAAAGGGCAGATATACTGATCGAGGAAGTGGAAAAACAGCTTGAGAAGCTCAAGGTGGAACGTGATCAGGCGGTCAAGTATCAGGCGCTCAAGCAGGAGAAGATGAAGTTCGAGGGTTTCGTACTTCTTTCCAAGCTCAAGGATGCAAAAGTTGAACTTGAGAATGTCGACAAGGATATTTCTTCCAAGAAAGAAGTGCAGGAAAAGCTGCAACTCTCGATCGAGGAGAGGAAGGAGAAGCTTGCAGGGATCGAGAAGGAGCTCACTGAGCTCACATCTGAGATCCAGAGGATGGGTGAGGACGAGCAGATACAGGTCAAAAGGGACATAGAGGAAATAAAGGGAGAAGTATCCCGATGTGTCAATAGTATCGAGCTTGCAGACAATGAGATCGAAGATATTGATTCCAGACGCAAGAAAGCTTTCCTTGATATCGAGGGAACAAAGAACAAGATAAACGATGTTGATTCTAAGCTTTCTGAAGAATCACTTCGTAAGGACAGTATTCTCTCTGAGATCTCTGAAAGGAAGACCGAGAGAATGATCCTGCAAAGCAGGATCTCTGATGTGGATGAGAAGTTCGCACAGACGCGTGATGAGCTTTCAGTGTTCAAGTCCGAACTTGAGACCGTGAAGAACGATAAAAGTGAACTTATGCGT
>NZ_JAUVEY010000056.1:0-12561 GCF_030594565.1 Methanococcoides sp. | reverse complement strand
CGGGTAGGTTTGCCGAGGTCATTACATACACAGAAGCCAAAGTGTTATGGAAAAGAAGATGATGGATACCAGAATAAGGCAACATCACACCAACATTGCACAATTGCGGAGAGATCGACGACAGAGACAGTATATTTTCCCTTTTATCTAAAACAACTATAGGATTGCTTACATCACACAACAGTTCTTCTTCTTCGGAATTAACAAAGGCAAATGACCTCACATGCCCAATGTCCTTTGCCATGACTGCAAATGGTTGCTGTGGTCTTTGGAGTTTTCTCCTTAGCAATTCCACCACATTGTCCTTTGAAGCATCACATATAATGTGGAACCCTCCATATCCTTTAACGGCAATGATCTTACCTGAATCGATCGCTTTTGCACAATCCACGATCGCACTATTACCAAAAGAGCTGGAGTTGCCATTTTTATCTGCAAAGGTGATGTTGGGACCACAGTTCGAACAGCAAATTGTTTGCCCATGGAAACGACGATCTGAACAGGAGATGTATTCCTGAGCACAATAAGCGCATGGAATAAAAGCACCCATGGATGTATTTTGCCGATCATAGGGAAGTGCATGTGAGAATGTATAGCGAGGCCCGCATTCCGTGCAGGATATGAAAGGGTACTGATAGCGCCTGTCATGAGGATCGAACAATTCATTGAGACACTTAGGGCAGATACCAATATCCTGTATCATTATCGAATCAGGAGTTGTTTCGGATCTACTGTCAAGGATAGAAAAATCCCTGTAATTGGAATTGATCGATCCATTCACCTCAACTGTATCGATCTTGCTCCGAGGTGGATTTTTAAAATTGAGGTCATATAGAAATCGATCGATATTTGACATATTACCTTCGATTACGATCTCCACACGCCCTCCGGTGTTTCTGACATAACCATGCAGACCATACTTTTTAGCAATGCGATAGATGAACGGGCGAAATCCCACACCCTGTACGACACCCCTTACCAGTATCCTCTTGCAACCCCCAGCCATTGTTTTTTATTCGTCCCGATGTTTTAAGATGTTTTTAATAGATACCTATATTAGAAGGATAATGCTTATTTAAGTACATTAGTGGAGAATTTGTCATGACGCATGATGCTGCAATTGGAAGGATCATAAAAGCCCGGACTATAAGCGATGCATGGTATCGAGGACTCAATGTCATATGGAACCATGGAAGTGTGATTACCGATGAGCGTGGGAGCCAGATACGCGAATTCATGAACCTTATGGTGGTTATCGAGGACCCGTACAGTAATGAGATACCTGAGGATAGCGCCTGGAACCATGAGAGGCTGGAAGAATATGCAAAACAGCTTATTACAGGGGAAAATGCACAGGATTTCGAATACACCTACGGTCAAAGGCTCAGGAACTGGGATGGTAAGGTCGACCAGATAGAGTATGTCATCGAGAAACTGACAGACAACAAAACAACACGCAGAGCTACTGCTGTCACATGGGTACCAACGATCGATACCGAAGTGGATGAAGTGCCATGCATGATAATTGACGATTTCAAAATAAGGGATGAAAAAGTGCATCTTACAACATTGTTCAGAAGCCATGATTTTGCCGGTGCATATCCTGCAAACCTGTATGGGCTTTCAAAACTGCTCGAATATGTTGCAGAGGAAGTAGACCTTGCTCCAGGAACGATAACGACCATGAGTGTTTCCGCACATATATACGACCATGATTGGGACAAGATCGAGAAGATCATTAAAGGGGTGCAGTAAATGAAAGTTACAGTAGGAAGATCAGGAGTGCACGGAGAGATCTTTGCACCTCCTTCAAAAAGTTACACTCACAGGGCTATCACAGTTGCAGCCCTCTCAAAAGAATCCATTATCCACAGACCTTTGATCTCAGCAGACACCCAATCAACGATAAAGGCCTGTGAGATGTTAGGTGCATACATAGAGAAGGATGGAGATAAATTATTGATAAGCGGTATTGATGGAGAACCACAAACTCCTGATAACGTTATCGATGTTGGCAATTCCGGAACAACGCTTCGTTTTATGACAGCCGTTTCTGCCCTTGGCCAGGGAACTACCGTTCTTACAGGAGATAATTCCATAAGATCAAGGCCTAATGGACCACTGCTCAATGTATTGAACGACCTTGGAGTTCAGTCCATATCAACACGCGGGAACGGGTGTGCACCAATTGTGGTCACGGGAGGATTAAAGGGTGCTATCGCAAAGATAGATGGTTCCATAAGTTCGCAGTTCATATCAGCACTTCTGCTTGCATGTCCACTGACAAAGAACAGTACGACACTTTCAATAAAGGGAGAACTTAAATCCAAACCTTATATCGATGTCACATTGGACATTCTAGAGAAAGCCGGTGCTGAGATATATCTGGAAGAGAATCATAGCCTTAAGTTCATAATACCTGGTAGCCAGAAGTACAGGCTCAAGGAGTATACAGTTCCCGGAGACTTTTCCTCGGCTTCATATCTTCTTGCAGCGGCTGCAATGACCGATACGAAGATCAAGGTCAATAATCTGTACCCATCCATGCAGGGAGATATTGCCATCATTGACATCCTCAAGGAAATGGGTGCCAATATCTACTGGAACAAAGAGGAAGGAACCGTGGAAGTAAATGGAGGAAAACTTCACGGTATTACAATGGATGCCGGTGCAACACCTGACCTCGTACCTACAGTCGCGGTCCTCGGTGCAGTTGCAGAAGGTGAAACGGTCATTACCAATGCCGAACACGTCAGATACAAAGAAACCGACAGGCTTCATGCAATGGCTCTAGAACTTAATAAAATGGGAATCTCCACAAGTGAGGAAAAGGACAAGCTCACCATAAAAGGAGGAGAGCTTAAAGGTGCGGAGGTCCACGGCTGGCACGACCACCGCATAGTGATGTCGCTGACACTTGCCGGAATGATAGCCGGTAATACGACCATCGATACTGCAGAAGCCATCTTTATCTCATACCCGAACTTCTTCGATTCAATGCGTTCTATCGGAGCGGATGTCATCCTAAGCGAACAGTGATGAAGAAGATGTATTTTCTTCAGGTCAGCTTCCCATGATATACGATGTAGTGGTTGTCGGCGCAGGACCAACTGGCTCTACAGCAGCGCGTTACGCAGCAATGGCCGGTGCGAAAGTGCTCATTATCGAAGAGCATGCTTCCATCGGGACTCCCGTGGAATGCACAGGATTGCTGAGCACACGTGCTGTTTCGGAGTGTGATGTACGTCCTGAAGATGATTTCGTATTGAACAGTGTTCGCGGGGCTTTCGTGCATTCCCCGAACGGAACCTGCCTGCCCATTGATGGAAAACGGACAAAGGCCTATGTCGTTTCCAGAAAGATATTTGACCGCCATCTTGTCTCGCTTGCAGTTGATACCGGAGCAGAGCTCATGCTTAAGGGCAGGGTCACAGGGATACAACAAAAAAACGGGATACAACTCCTTTCGGTCATCCACATGGGAAAGATGATAACCGTCAGATCGAAAATCATCATCGGTGCAGATGGTGTCAAGAGCAACGTTGCCAGATATACAGGGCTTGGAAAGGTTGACAGGATCCTTTCAGGAGTACAGACAGAAGCCCTTTACAACTCAAATGACACTGATTTTGTGGAACTGTTCGTTGGTTCACAGGCACCTGGATTCTTTGCCTGGACAGTACCTGTCAATGAAAGGATATCAAGGATAGGACTGGCAGTAGAACCAGGAAATGAACACAATGCAATAAACTACCTGAGGAACATTGTGAACAAGAACGAACATCTTGCAGGTAACTACACCAGCAACATGCTTGACCTTGTTGTCGGAGGAATACCGATCGGTCCGCTTAAGAGGACATATTCAGATGGCGTCCTCATTGCAGGCGATGCCGCTGGACAGGTTAAACCCACTTCAGGAGGAGGGGTTTATACCGGTGCGGTTTGTGCAAAGATAGCTGGACAAGTTGCAGCCGAAGCTGTTAGTGAGGAGAACTTTTCGGCAAACAGACTGAAAGAATATGAAAGCAGATGGAAAGCAGCTCTTGGTCGTGAACTTAGAACAGGAATGAGGATACACGATTTCATGGGCGGGCTGACCGACAAAGAACTGGATGACCTTATCGGTTCAATGAACAATAATGCGCTCCTCGAGCTTATCACAAAATACGGAGATATGGACCATCCGTCCATACTTATCAAAAAGCTACTGAACCCTATGAACTCACGTCATTTGATAGGGGTTTTCAGAGCATTTGCAAAAGCTGTTCTGTGAAAGCATCAATAGATACTTACGCCTTTTACGCCGGGAAGCTGTAAGATATCACTGACAAGATCTCCCGGTACTTTGGAATCAGTGATTATGGTCAACTTTGCTTCGTTGTTGAAATAAGGATCATCTGATACCGCCTGCCTGATACTGATGTTGTAGGAAAAGATCAACTTTGAAACGCTGTACAGGATGCCAACATTCGCAGCATCATCAGGAGTTATTATTATTACACCAAGACCTAGAGCAGGAGCTACATCACGAAGGAAAGGTATGGACGTGACGTTCTGGAAGATATTCTTCAATAGTTCATCCGAGAGTATGGTGTCGGTAGTTGCATCTACGACCCTGCGGTCCACACCTGCTTCTTTTGCAAGCTGAGTGTGAGGGATCTCGATCGAGCCTGATGTTACCTTGCCATCGCTATTTACCTGAAACCCACGTTCGAAGAGTAACTTAATTACCTTCTGCTGTGCAGGGTGTTTTTCGAACTTCTTGAGTACTGTGCTCCACATGATTACCATCTTGTTTCCCAAATTATAAAGATTTAAGCTCTAATCCATACTAAAAAAGAAATAAATAAATATTCCGTTCATGGGTCCTGACACAAAAAAATCAGATCAATATCAGCCCTTTGAACAAAAAGATCTTCCCGATTATTTTAAAACGAAAAAGGCATATATTTGCTGCCTCAAATATATATAATGTATGCATTTCTTGAACAGGTCTCAATGTATGCACTTTTTTGAACAGGAATCAGTGCCTGTAGCTTGATATTACATCATTGACCATTTCATGGGTGCTTTCATGTATATGAAGGCTCATTTTCCCTTCAAGCGCTTCAATTGCTTGTGTCAGTTCTTTAACAGATTCATCTATTGACATAGGAGTTTGATCACAATCCCCCCCAAAACATTTCAGGATCTTGAAAAACTTAAATATATCAGGGGCATCCAGATTGTTTTCTTTTACAAGCACATGATCTGAAAATATATCCCTTGTTGGCCCCTCTGCCACTATAGACCTGTTCAGGACGTAGACCCTGTCTGCCAGCTCAGAGAGAGCATTGATATCGTGCATTGCTATTACAGTGGTGATACCATGGTTCTTGTTCAGGTCATTGATCACTCTTATTAGATCTGCCCTGCTTTTAGGATCAAGGTTCGCTGTAGGCTCATCGAGTACCAGGACCCTTGGCTCCATGGAAAGAACTGCTGCAAGAGCCGCCTTTTTCTTCTGGCCAAAGCTCATGTGATGAGGTACTTTGTCCTCGAATCCTTCAAGACCGACGGTTGCAAGTGCTTTTTTTACCCTTCTGTCCACCTCTTCTTCACTAAGTCCCATGTTAAGGGGTCCGAATGCAATATCATCATAGACCGTAGACATGAACAACTGGTCGTCAGGTTCAGCAAAGACAACTCCGACCTCCCTGATCCTGTCTTCGGTCTTCATGCTCCCGATATTGTTGCCAAATATTTTCACATTGTCCTGCTCAGCGCGGATGACACCATTAAGATGAAGGAAAAGAGTGGTCTTCCCGGCCCCATTTGGCCCCATTATGACGATCTTTTCACCCTGTTCGATCTCAATATTTACATTATCCAGTGCTTTTGTACCATCAGGATATGAATAGTTCAGATCTGTTATACTTATAGCCGTTTTCATGATAAGGACATCCCATATATTATAAATATCAAAACAGTACCAATTAAGATCGCTGCCAATCCGTAATCTGCAGTCTGCATTTTAAATTTAACAATTGTCCTGGACTCTCCGGTGTAACCTTTTGAGGCCATAGAATGATAGACCCTTTCAGCTCTTTCATAGCTCCTGACAAGGATCATGCCAACTATATTGCCTATGATGGAAAGGGAATGCTTGTTTGCTTTTACCTTAAACCCTTTGGCTTTCATTGATGTCCACATGCTAAGGAACTCATCAATAAAAACAAAAATGTACCTATAAGAGAACATCAGCGTCTGGACAAAAGGAGAAGGTACCTTAAGTGAATGAAGTGACTTCATCGTAGTATCCATTTTCGTTGTCCCAAGCATGATCAGAGTAAGCATGATCGATGTTGCTGCCCTTATAACTACAAGGCTGCCATAATAAAGACCATCATAACTGATACTAATTCCGTTATAGGAATAAAGGACATTTCCATCTAATGCAAAAGGCATTACTATCAGAAATGGCATAACAAAGATCAAGCCTGGTTTCATCCTATTGAAGATAAATCCAAAAGGAATTCTTGATACAAGTAAAATGAAGAATGAAAAAAGCAGGCTTGCAAATGCGATCCTTATATCTTCTATAAAAACAAACGAAAAAATAAGAAGGGTAAAAGTAATTATTTTTGCCCTTGGGTCAAATCGATGAATAAGAGAATCAAGTTCTGCATATTTATCAATCTCAGGGTATTTCATTTCAATTACTCCACCAATTAATTATTTCCTTTCTTTGTGGTATAGACCATTGCAATTCCTGCAAGTCCCATAAGGTATCCAAATCCGGTGAAGATCCTCATGAAAAGAGGAAGTTCAGCTGGCTTGTTGTTGCCACCTGTGGCACTTACTATAGCATCACCTTTGTGACCAAACTGGTCAACGACCACATGGTATTGTGTAACACCTTCAACCGGTGCAAAACTTAAGAAACCATCTTCATCGGTCTCTCCTTCATAAAGGAGCTCTTCGGTATCTGCATTAAGTATCTGGTACTCTGCCAACCCCATTGGTGCATCGCCTTCATAGAAAGCCTTTACAATGATCTCATCACCGCTGAACTGTTCTACGAAACACCTATGTGCAGATGCAGTTGGTATAAGTGACATACACAGAATTAATAATATTGTTATAGTGAAAATTTTGGTGGATCTCATTTTTTGTCCTCCTTGTTAAGTGGAAGAAGTTCTGGCTTTACCTTTGCAAGGTAAGCTACTACTGATGCTGTTACTATTGTTTCAATTACCATTATGAGCATGTGTGGGATCACTACAAGCTTTGCCATCATTTCGAATTGCTCTCCTGCTGTAATAAGTGTTATAGCCAGGAAGCCCGTGGTCAGAAGTATTGCAAGACCTCCACAAATACCGCCAATAGCAGGCTTTGAAAGTCCCATACCCGAACCTTTCCTGAATACTGCATAACAGATCAAAGCAGGTGCACCCACATTGAAACTGTTTATTCCTATCGTGGTTATGCCCCCGTGCTGGAACAACAATGCCTGAAGTACCAGACCAATGAACATTGCAGGATATGCAAGTGCGCCAAGGACAACACCCAGTAATCCATTCAGGATAAGATGTACACTTGTAGGTGGTACGTTTATGTGAATAAGTGAAGCAACAAAAAAAGCTGCTGTGAATACGGATAGTTTGGGGATCTGTTCTGCAATGCTGCCCTGTTTTTGAGCCATCTTGAAAGCAAATGCAATAAAAATTATTGAAACGATCCAGCCAAACGCTATAACAGCTGGAGATAGTACCCCATCTGAAATATGCATTATATATCACTCCTTAAAAATAAAATAAAATAAAATGAAAGGGGATTTTGAACCTCTTTTCAATATTAGTTACTTATTTCCTTCTAAAAAGACAGATTGCACCAAGGATACCTGCAATTGCAATTGGGAATCCAAATCCTGGCGTGCTGTTACCTTCAGCTTCTGTTGAGACTTCGGAAGGTTCTGCTGCAACTGCTTCAGGTGCTGCTGCAGGATAGAGGGCAGCTTCAAGTTTCTCGGACTTTTTCTGGAGCTGTTTTGCTTCATACTCTACCTTGTGGACAGCGTCGTGTGATGCAGATGCATGGGTAAGGTATGGTACCTCAAGCTCAAGAATTTTGTGAACAGCCTCATTTTGGGCCAGAAGCTCGTCCATGACCACCTGTGCGTGGTCATTGATCTCACCGATCTTGGCCTTGACAGCAGCTTCATTTGCAGCCGGCTCTGCAGCGAGGGTCTTTAGCTCATCGATGTCCTCGAGAATTTCCTTTGATGCATGTTCTGTGGTATGGGACGCAAGGTGTACTTGCTTGGCATAGTCCCTCCATTGCTGATCAAGTGACTCATCTTTGACTAAACACTTAGTCTCAAGAAGTATGGTGGTAGAATCATCAAGCATATCGTTTGCAATTCCTTCCATAGCTGTTACGTGTATTCCAGCATCGCCTTCAAGTACTACAGCTTCTGCAAAACCAAGGTCTTCCTCTACTTCTGCAGCGTGGGTCTTGATGTGATCTGCAATTGAACCTGCTTCGGTTACAGAGTTTTTGATATCTGCTGCATACTGCTGGTGTGATTCAGGTGCATCAGAAAGCATCTTCTGAAGGTCTGCGTCCTTGCTGTCGATAAGCTCAAGTGCTTCATCAGCATGTTCGTTGATCTCACCAAGGGCGATCATGATCTCCTCTTCATTTGCTTCAGGGTCAGCAGCGAGTACTTTAAGCTCCTCTGCATGTTCCTTAATGTGCGCTCCGATATGTTCGATATCATGGGAAGAAAGATGGATAGATTCTCCTGCAGCCCTGAGGTCATCATCCAGACCTTCATCATCGGCAATTAACATGGTCTGGTCGTGAATTGTTGCGGACATCTCAACAAGTTCTTCTGCGTGCTCAATAACCTCATCGATAGCCATATTCACATCCCCGTGAGCGGATGCAGGCAATACGCTTGCTACCATTAGGACAAGTGCTATTATTGCAATTCCAAATATTTTATTAAAATTCATATATTCTCACCTATATTTTAACTCAAACATCCTGATATTTCAAACATCATAACATTCATACTATGTTTTGTGTTACAGGCTGTAAAATAGAATCATATATATATAGTTTACCGTTTGATAACATTTGTATACATGTTGGGTAATAGTTGTTAATTGAAGCCACCCCATATCAAATTTGCAATGACAAATAAACAGTAACATCGTAAACTTTAAAAAGATAAATAAAAAGAGAAGGGCATATCACATCTGAATAACCGCCGGGTAACAGTGTAAACTTTCGAAGAATAAACTAAGTGATGCGGCACAACCCAGGCGGCTTGAAAAAGAAAGACATTTTAAGGATAAAGTATTACAGGTGTTAAATCAAAAAGAAAACTCAATTAGATATGATGTTTTTTACAGACAGGTTCCTATTCAAAAAAACGGACTGTTCTTAAACCGTTTTGTCACCAAGAAATATAAAGGACCTGTGATGCCTTAAACTACAAAGTTTCACAGTCGTAAACATTCAAGGAGGTAATTTATGAAATTATACAAAACTTATGACGATCTTCCAAAGATCAAGCTCCCAAAGGGACAGGAAGTAAGTATAAGTGATAGTACCCTACGTGATGGGGCTCAGATGCCCGGTATTGTATTAAAGGCAGATCACAAAGTGAAGATCTATGAGTATCTGCACAAGATAGGAATTGAAAAACTTGAGACATTTGTGTATAATAAGCGTGACAGAAACGCCATTAGCATGATGTTGGACAGAGGTTATGAGTTCCCGGAGGTCACCGGTTGGGCAAGAGCTGTCACCAGTGACATTGATCTGGTACTGGATATCGGTGCTATCGAAGAGACGGGAATATTGATGTCCGTCTCAGATGTACACATTTTTGACAAGATGGGACTGCCAAGCAGGGAAGCTGCCGAGGAAAAATACCTTGATGCATTACAATATGCGGTAGACCACGGCCTTAGGACACGTGCACATATTGAAGATATGACACGTGCAGATAACGTTGATTTTGTCTATCCAATGATCAAGAAGATCCTTGAGATAGATCCAAAATGCACCATCCGTCTTTGTGACACCATTGGGTTCGGAGTTCCATTTGTAGATGTTGAAGAACCATTCGGAATACCCGAAATGGTCAGACATGTCAAAGAAGAGCTAAAAGCTGTCAATATCGAAACCCATTGTCACGATGATTTCGGTCTTGCTGTGGCAAATTCCATCGCTGGATACTGGCACGGTGCTAACTGGTCAAATGTGACGTTCCTCGGTATCGGTGAACGTGCAGGTAATGCTGAATTGGAGAAGTTGTTGCTGTTCCTCGGAAGGAGGGTAGAAGGCTTTGATAAGTACAACCTCGAATCCATTTTCGAATTTGCAAAATTCATGCAAAGTGAGGTAGGCATCAGGATCCCGAGGAACAAATCCGTTGTAGGGAACAATGTCTTTGCACACGAATCAGGTATCCACGCAGCAGGTGTCATCAAGAACCCATTCACCTATGAACCCTATCCACCAGAGGTCGTTGGAGGAGAGAGAGCTTTCCTTATAGGCGATTCATCAGGCATCGAGGTTCTGCGTTTCAAGGTAGAGGATACACTTCATGACCTTCTGGACGTCAAGATCACTGTCGAAAAGAACGATCCACGCCTCAGGGCCATCCAGAAGGATATACATGACCTCTACAACAATGAAAAACGTGTATCATGCATCTCCGATGAAGAGATACAGGCATACGTTGAAAAATACTTCCTCTTCGAGCCTATCGTTGAGAAAAACATGGCAAGAAAGACCCTCTGAAAGCTTGTCCGCTAATATGCGGATAAGCAACGTTCTTTTTTTAAAATTAGATTATCATCATAGAGATATGCTCACTGAGTGGTGGCTTTGGATTTATCGATATTCACCATACCAAATGCATGTTCGCAACAGAACGAAAAGAGATAGAATCCATCGGGAAACAAAAGGTAGAACTGGTAAACTCATTCAAAGCCATGAAGGAAACTTTTGAAAAGGAAGATGATAAAACTCCCGATGCTATAAAACTTAAAACGCTTCAGTATGTTGATTCAAGAGCAGAAGAGATGGAAAATGAGATGGGAAAACTTCTTGAGAGATTGAAAGGAAATGTTGGCTAAATAAAAAGATCTCATTTCGTTAATGGAAATGGAACAATAAAAAGAAGGTGCATAAGGCATTAAGCCTTATGCGAAAAAGTCCCATTCTCGCCAGAGCCGGACTTACGTATAATTTTTAATTTACAACTTTGAGATGATAGCGTCGGTCATCTCGCTAAGAGCTGCATTTCCACCAATGTCATAGGTGAGATGCTTACCTTCTGAAATGACATCCTCTGTTGCCTTGAAGATCTGTGCAGCTTTATCGCCCTCATCAAGATAGTCAAGCATCCATGCACCTGCAAGAATGGTTGCCACAGGGTTTACCTTGTCCAGACCTGTGTATTTTGGTGCTGAACCGTGTGCTGGTTCGAACATTGCGAAGTTGTCACCGATGTTTGCGGAGTAGATAAGACCGATACTGCCGATAAGTGCGGAACATTCCTCACTGATGACATCCATGAACAGATTGGTTGAAAGCAAGATCTTGTTGTTGAACAACTGTGGGTTCTTGATAAGCTGTTGTGCAATGTTGTCAACGTGGTATTCCCATACATCGATACCAGGATAACCTTCTGCGACCTTCTCAACTTCTTCAAGGAAAGTACCACATGTCATTTTCAGGATGTTGCTCTTGTGGATAGGAACAACTGTATCGTAGCCCCTTTTCTTTGCTTCTTCGAAAGAGTAGGTTGCAATGTTCTTACATGCAGGGCGTGTGATCTTCCTTATAGCAATGTAAACGTCATCTGTAAGCTTGACTTCCTCACCGATGTACATTCCCTCTGTTCCTTCACGGACACAGACAAAGTCTACATCCCCAAGTGGATTGTTGGTGTTTGGGAATGTCTTGATAGGACGGACATTTGCATAAAGGTTGTATTTCTGCCTGATGGATACTGCCACACTTCTAGGAGAACCTGCTCCGCCAGGTGTTGTTGTAGGACCCTTGAAACATGCATCTGCTTCATCAAGGATAGACCAGGTATCTTCAGGAACCAGGGAGTTGCCACCGTTCTTTTCCCACCACTGTGCACCTGCATCACATTTTACGAACTCTACATTTGTACCAACCGCTTCTGCCACCTTTACCATAGCATCCACAAGTTCAGGTCCAACCCCATCGCCTTCAATTACTGCTGCAGTTTTACTCATGTTATTAGTTCCTTATTATTTTAGAATAGTATTGATCAAATGAATTGTGTGACTTATTCACACATTGTATGGGTGCACCTTATTCTTACATAGTATATATAAGATATGGAAAATCAAAATCATAGCATTACTCGCAATGATTGTCTAATTGTAACTATTCAGCCATCCTCACGTTTTTGATATAAACTTAGAATACTCAACACAATTCCATCAGTGCTTGATATTGATTTTACCAAAAAACAATATACTATGCCTCTATTTTAGTCACTCCCTGAAATTCAACCTGGTT